>NZ_JAOQJI010000008.1:0-129229 GCF_025567125.1 Phocaeicola fibrisolvens
AGACGTGTACGTACGGTTCGGAGGCAGGCTGTCGGAAACCTACCACCGTAAGGTGGCATGGCGCCGACAGCCGAGCCTACGCGTTCTTCATGAAATATTTATCCTGGATGAAGACCTGATAAAATTTAGGTTTTCATTCAGGATATTTTGTATCATAATTTCCCTATCCTTTTTGTTTTTCCGCTATAAATTTTATCTTTGCCCCGTTAAATAAATATTGAATCCGAGCAAAATGGGGGATATAATATTAAGGGGGTGGAACTGGTGCCGCCGCTTCCGGCATCGTCATGGATATGGAGTACATTCTCCTTCCGATTTCTTTTTTATCACGTTCGTAGTGTACGAACGCTTGCCGTTCTATGCTTATGGACCATTGCATCACTTGCGCAGGGTGGTGGCTTTTTTGCCTCATTACCGGGAAAAGGTAGATAAGTTCCTGTTTCGGCTGGTCAACTATCTGCGGCCGTCCGTAATGTGGGAAATCGGTACAGGAAGCGGCATGAGTACCCGTTATATGGCCGAAGCCCATGCTGACATGCAGGTCTATACGTTTTCAGCAGAGCCGGAAGATGCCGTAAAACGAATTCTTTCAGGGAAATCTTCCATCGATTACCGGACTGGCGACTGCCGTACGGAGATGAAGAAGCTGGTTGCGGAAGGGGTGAAACCGGAAATTGTGCATATCGCCCATACCACTGCTTACAAAGAAGTGTATGAGCAACTGCTTCCACTGGTTGATAAGCATACGTGCTTCGTGATTGGTACACCCTATGCCACGCCGGACAAGAAAAAATGGTGGAAAGAAGTGATTGCAGATCCTCGTACGGGAGTGACATTCGATCTTTACGACGTAGGACTGGTGTTTTTCGATAAGGAACGTGTGAAAGAACACCGCATCGTAAATTTCCTTTGAATTTGCTAAAACCTTTGAATTTGAAGATATGAAACTGACCAAGATTTATACGAAGACGGGAGATAAAGGTACTACTTCCCTGGTGGGAGGAGTACGGGTGTCCAAATCAGACGTACGTCTGGAAGCGTATGGCACGGTGGATGAATTGAACTCTACCATCGGATTGCTGGTTTCCGTGATGGATGATCCAGAAAATGAGGAACTGCTTCGTCATGTGCAGCACAAGCTTTTTTCATTAGGGTCTTATCTGGCTACGGACATCGAAAAGATGGACCGTCCAGTAGAAAGTCATATCTCCGAGGAAAACGTGCATCGGTTGGAACAGGCCATCGACCGGATAAACAGCTCGCTGCCTTCCTTATCCGGTTTCATTCTGCCGGGGGGAAGTTATCCAGCTTCCGTCTGCCATGTCTGCCGCACGGTTTGTCGTCGTGCGGAGCGGCGGATTCAGGCACTGGAAGACACGCTTTCCTATGAATTGGATGAGCAGGTGAAGTGTTTTATCAATAGATTATCTGATTATTTGTTCGTTTTGTCAAGAAAGTTAAATAATTTAACAGAAGAAAGCGAAATTTATTGGGATAAGCGTTGCGAGTGAAAGAATTTGTTATACATTTGTGTTTCAATATAACGGAAGTAAAACTGTTTAAAATTATATACTATGTATTGGACATTGGAATTGGCCTCAAAGCTGGAAGATGCTCCTTGGCCAGCAACTAAAGACGAGTTAATTGACTATGCAATGCGTTCGGGGGCTCCTTTGGAAGTTATCGAAAACTTGCAGGAAATGGAAGATGAAGGTGAAATTTATGAAAGTATAGAAGATATCTGGCCTGATTATCCTAGCAAGGAAGATTTTTTCTTCAACGAGGAAGAATATTAAATAAAAGATAGCCAGAAAGAACTTTCTGTAAATCCAGACAATATCAGAGACACGTGGGAAGTCGGATATTGTCTGGATTTTTTTGTCTCAATAAACGTTATAAATGGATATCCTTCCTTATTTGTTTCATTCAAAATTTGTTCTTATTACAGAAGATGCTATTTTTGCACAGTGAGAACAGTATGTAACCAATAACCCTCATTATTTGTGTGATTTATGAAAAGAATATTGTTGATGCTTCTGACAGCTGCCTTGCTGACTCCGGCTTGTGGAAGTAATGCGGCGAAAGATAGTCAGGCAAAGGCGCAGAAGAGTACAGCGGAGCAGAGCAACGTGATGCACCTGACTAAAGCCGAGTTCCTGACCAAGGTGTATAATTACGAGAAAAATCCCAAGGAATGGAAATACGAAGGCAAGCTGCCGGCTATTGTGGATTTCTATGCCACTTGGTGCGGCCCTTGCAAAATGGTGGCTCCGATACTGGAGGAGTTGGCAGGAGAATACAAAGGCAAGATTGTGGTGTATAAGATAGACACAGACAAGGAGCCGGAGCTTTCGGCAGCCTTTGGAATCCGCAGTATTCCGACATTGCTGTTTATTCCGGCAGAAGGCACGCCGCAGGTATCTCAGGGTGCCATGCCGAAGGATGCCTTGAAGAAGGCCATCGACGAGTTCCTGTTGGGAAACAAGAAATAAATTCTCGGTGTGGGAAAAACGAAGTGTCCCCGAAGTCTGCATAAAGGCTTCGGGGACACTTCGTTTATAGATAGGGCTGTTATTCTCTGTCACTCTCTTCAATCAGTTCGCGGATGGTCTGGTTGAGTTCCTTTTCTTTGAGCAGTTCCTCCAGGGTGAGATGCATGCGCCAGCGCCAGTAATGCCGTGGATGGGCCGGAATGTTGATACGTTCGGCTTCCACATCCGGGTTGCGCAGGCGTTCGTCAATGCTCATCCAATCCTGCCAGGCTAGTATGCAAAGCAGGGACGGACTTTTCAGGTGATTGAATACGATGTCTTTGCAAAGCCATCCGGGAGCAGGTGACGGAATGGCTCCCATGTGATGCATTTCGTTGTGATAGAAGCGTTCGGTACGTGCCGGATTTTCTTCCCACCAGCCACGCAGGGTAGACATGTCGTGGGTGCCGATGGTGCATACCGACAGGAAGGGATAGTTTTCCGTGTGTCCGAATTCCTCGTTCATCTTTTTAGGCATGCGCTGTATTTCGAGCGAAAGAATCTGCAGCTGTTTCATGACCCAAGGCACACATCCGGGCACCATGCCGAGGTCTTCGCCGCAGACCAGCATCGGAGTGGACTGCGTGAGAACCGGCAGTTTCTTCATGGCTTCCTGATACCAGAATTCGTTGTGCCGTTGATAATAGTAGTGGTTGTACAGGTGATTGAAGGCCTCCTGTTCCTTGGAACTCAGCTGCTGGAACACGAAGTCAGGCTGCACGGCGATACGCGGATGGTATTTCTCCGGGTCGTGGTGGTCGGGGAGGAAGAGCACGTCACTGATGAGGGTGTAGAGACCTTCCTTCAGCTTCAGACTTTCTTCGTCGTGCTTGTCGCCGAACCAAGCTTCCACTTTCCGTTGGGTGTCAAATTCCGGACGCATGGCATAGCGCCCTTCTGCCACAGGCTCCAGGAAGGTGTTCCGCACCATGTCGCTTTGTGTGCCGAAGAGTTTCTCCAATACGCTATCATCAATGAACGGACGGGTCATGAAGTCGGGGTCGAAGTGGAGGCCGAAACTCTTGATTTCGTCTACACTGAGCGGAAGAGACGGCGAGAACTGGCCGAGCAGTCCGTGTACGGAATGGTCGGGAATCTCCCAGATGCGGAAGAAGCCCAGAATGTGGTCGATGCGGTAGGCCGTGAAATACTCGGCCATCTTGGAGAAGCGGCGGCGCCACCAGCGGTAGTTGTCCTTTTCCATGAGCTCCCAGTTGTAGGTGGGGAATCCCCAGTTCTGTCCGTTGACCGAGAAATCGTCGGGGGGAGCGCCGGCCTGTCCGTTGAGGTGGAAATAATGAGGTTCTACCCATGCTTCCACGCTGGTGCGGCTGATGCCGATGGGGATGTCCCCTTTCAGCAGGATGCCCTTCTGGCGCGCGTAGGTGCTCACTGCCAGCAGTTGAACGTGAAGCAGGTATTGCAGGTAGTAGTAGAAAGCTATCTGCGGATAAGCTTTGTGTCCGGAGGTACACAATTGCGCTATTTCGTCTGACTGATAGGTACGGTAGGCCGGCCACTGGTTGAAGTCGGGGGTGCCGTACAAGTCGCGCAGGTAACAGAAGGCAGCGTACGGACGCAGCCATTCTTCATTGCGGCGGAAGAAGTCCAGGAAATCTTCTGAGGCAAGAGTCTTCTTTCCTTCTTGTTTGTATATCTGGTGCAGGTAATTCAGTTTCAGCTGAGTAGACTGTTCATAATCCATCATGGAGAAAGAATTTACCTTGAGGCGTTCCTTTTCAAAGGCTTCGGCTGCTTTCTTGTTGTGGAGCGGTGGAAGCTGGCGAAGGTCGATGTACATCGGGTGGAACGCATAGATGGAGATGCTGTTGTAGGGATAAGAATCCGTCCCCTTCCCCGTCAGCGTGGTATCGTTGATGGGAAGAATCTGGATGGCTTTCTGCTTGGTTTCGTACGCCCAGTCCATCAGCATCTTCAGGTCGCCGAAGTCGCCCATGCCGCAGCTTCCTTCCGAGCGGAGGGAGAATACGGGGATGGCGCAGCCGGCAATCCGGTGGGGAGTGTCGTCAAAGAATACTTCCGTCTCCATGGGCAGATAAGTCTCTCCGCGCTGCAACGGCTGGAGAGGGAAAGTGCGGTTGGGACGTGTTTCCCATCGTTCCACGGCACCAGTCTCTTTCTGGATAGCCACGAATTTGTATTCAAAAGGAAACTGCAGGGTGGAGGCATCCAGTGTCAGGTGCCACACATTGGGCTGCACTTCCTTCATCCGCAGCGGGCGGCAATATTCCCAGTTGCCCAGGGCGGCACAGCTTCCGATGACTCCCAGTTGTTGTTTCCGGTTCCGCAGTCCCGGACAGAGCGCCCGGAAAGTGATGCAGCGCCCGGCATTGTCGGACAGTTTGGACGGCTGTTGCGGTATATATGCGTGGTTGAAGGCCGAAGTGTAGAGATACGCGTGCTGCGGCAGGTCTCTCCAGCAGTCTTCAATGAGATAATGCTGCTGTTGTACGTTGCCCGGGTAGAAAGAGTGGGGGATGGCTCCGAACTCTTTCCGCACCACCTTCCCGTGCAGACTGACGGCATAGCGGTAGGTGATGGGGGCAGAGGAAAGAAAGTCGAAGTTTGCTTCGCCCGTCCATTCTTCCCCGTTGCGGGTGGTCATCTCCACGGTATGTTGTATCTGTTGCTGATTGAGGAAGATGCAAAGGCTTTCTCCCCAGACCGTGCGGTATTGTATGCGAAAAGTAATTTTCATATCTTATGTATTAGTTGTGGCTTATTGTTCTGCTCAAAAATAATGAATCTCATGGAGTTGTGCAAATAAAAAACTCCGGATGTCCTTTCGGAATCCGGAGTTTCCCTCTGTAAGATGTGAGGATGGATTTAAAATAATGAATTAAGAAAAAATGGAATCATGCGTCGATATTTGCATACGTCGCATTCTTCTCAATAAATTCACGGCGCGGGCCTACATCGTCGCCCATCAGCATGGAGAAGATGTAGTCGGCTTCGGCCGCATTTTCAATGTTCACTTGTTTCAGAATACGGGTTTCCGGATTCATGGTGGTTTCCCACAGCTGTTCCGGGTTCATTTCACCCAAACCTTTGTAGCGCTGGGTATGGATGCCTTGTTCGCTTCCGTCTCCGTATTTCTGGATGAAGGCCTGACGGGCTTCGTCCGTATAGCAGTATTCACTGATTTTTCCTTTGCTGCATTTGTACAACGGTGGAGTGGCGATGTACAAGTGTCCGCCTTGGATGACTTCGGGCATGTAGCGGTAGAACAGTGTCATGATAAGGGTGTCGATGTGAGAACCATCGACATCGGCATCGGTCATGATGATGACCTTGTGGTAGCGCAGCTTGTCGATATTGGCTTTCTTGCTGTCTTCTTCTCCGTCCACTCCGAAGCGTACCCCCAGTGCCTGGATGATGTTGTTCACCTCGTCGCTTTCAAATGCCTTGTGCCACATGGCTTTTTCTACGTTCAGAATCTTACCGCGCAGCGGCAGGATGGCCTGGAACTGACGGCTTCGTCCCTGCTTGGCAGAACCGCCGGCCGAATCACCCTCGACGAGGAACAGCTCACATTCTTCTGCCACACGGCTGGAGCAGTCGGCCAGCTTGCCCGGCAGTCCGCCGCCGCCCATCGGGCTCTTGCGTTGAACCGATTCGCGGGCCTTGCGGGCAGCCACACGTGCGGTAGCAGCCAGCACCACTTTATCGACAATGATTTTGGCTTCTTTCGGATGTTCTTCCAGGTAGTTGGTCAGGGCTTCACCCACCGCCTGGTTCACGGCACCGCTCACTTCGTTGTTGCCAAGCTTCGTCTTGGTCTGACCTTCGAACTGCGGTTCGGCCACCTTGACCGAAATCACGGCAATCAGTCCTTCGCGGAAGTCTTCTCCGGAAATTTCCACTTTGGCTTTTTCGAGCGCCTTGCTCTCTTCGGCATATTTCTTCAGCACACGGGTCAGAGCCATGCGGAATCCGGCCTCGTGTGTACCTCCTTCGATGGTGTTGATGTTGTTCACATACGAATGCAGGTTTTCGCGGAATCCCGTGTTGTACATGATGGCACATTCGATGGGAATTCCCTGTTTTTCCGTGTTCAGGTAGATGACGTCGTCAATTAGCGGCGTATTGTTGGAGTTCAGGAAACGCACGAACTCTTTCACTCCTTCTTCAGAGTGGAACACTTCCTGCTTGTAGGAACCGTCTTCTTCCTTCACGCGCTTGTCGGTCAGCGTGATGGTGATACCCTTGTTCAGGTAGGCCAGTTCGCGCATGCGGGCCTGCAGGATGCTGTATTTATATTCGGTGACGGTGAAGATGCTGGTATCGGGCCAGAATGTCTGGCGGGTACCGGTGATGTCGGTTGTGCCGACTTCCTTCACGGGATACAGCGGCTTTCCACAGGCATATTCCTGCTGGTACACTTTCCCGTTGCGGAATACGCTGGTCGTCATGTGAGTGGACAGGGCGTTCACACACGAAACGCCGACTCCGTGCAAACCTCCGGATACCTTGTAAGAACCCTTGTCGAACTTACCTCCGGCATGGAGGACCGTCATTACGACTTCGAGGGCTGATTTTTTTTCTTTCTGGTGGAAATCGACCGGAATACCGCGACCGTTGTCCTGTACGGTAATCGAGTTGTCTTCGTTGATGGTTACTTCTATATGTGTACAATAACCGGCAAGGGCTTCGTCAATGGAGTTGTCCACTACCTCGTAGACCAGGTGATGCAAGCCTTTTTCGCTGATATCGCCGATATACATGGCGGGGCGTTTACGAACGGCCTCCAGTCCTTCCAGCACCTGGATACTGCTGGCCGAGTAGTTGCTTCCGCTGTTCTGTGTCAGTTCTTCACTCATGTTTTTTTCTTCGTTTTTTTGAGTTTTCAAAGATACTAAAAAAACTGTTACGAACCGATTTTCAGCACTCTAAAAATCGTGAAAAAGGCATGAGGAGGGTAGATACGACAAAAGGCTAGATGATGACATCCAGCCTTAATATCTTTCTTACGTCAAGTGTAAACTTAAGCCAGTTTGCTGATATGAGCAGCCAGTTTAGACTTCAAGTTAGCAGCCTTGTTCGCGTGGATAATGTTGCGCTTAGCCAGCTTATCCAACATTTTCTGTACACTAGGATACAATGCAACAGCTTCAGCTTTGTCTGTAGTTGCACGAAGTTTCTTCACTGCGTTACGCATTGTCTTCGCATAATATCTGTTGTGAAGTCTTCTTTTTTCTTCCTGTCTGATTCTCTTAATAGATGATTTGTGATTTGCCATCTCGACTAATCTTTAATATTGTTCGTGATTTCTGTTTATTATGTAGCCCGTGGGGGAATCGAACCCCCCTTTCAAGAATGAAAATCTTGCGTCCTAACCGATAGACGAACGGGCCATCCTTTCTCTCAGGAAGACCTCCTGATATTCAACGAGGATACTTATCTCTCGTTTGCGGATGCAAAGGTAGGAAGAATTTCGGAAACTCCAAAACATTCCTGCTTTTTTTTACGTTTTGGATGTGATTTTCCTTTCGGAACGAGGATATTCCTGTTCTGAAGTGCTTTGTAGAAGGGGTGAGGATGGGATGTAGGTACATTCTTTTGTGCTTCAAGGCCTATTTTTCTAGTTGAATCTGTATATTCTCTGTACGACTGTTTGGGATTTGTATTTCACAGTGTGGGATATATATTTCACACTGTGGTTTTTGTATCCCACACTGTGGTACAGAGAAATCTTTACTGATTTTGTTTGTTTAGTATAAGGACTTTTTCTATCTTTCGTCCCTAAAACTGATGTTATATTAAGGTAGATTGAGAAATGAAAGGCTATAAGTTGAAGTCTGTAGGCGTATATGACGGCAAAGTTTGTATGGCGGCCCTGGACGACAAAAGTGGGAAACCTGTTTCCATACAGGAACTTTCGACTTGCAAAGAATTGGTTTATATGCGTTTGCGTACATTGGAGGCAGTGGCCTCCTTCCGTTTTCTGGAGCATGCATTAGGAGTATTGTCGCGGTATGACATGCCGGTTTATGCCATGGCTTCTTCGGCCGGGAGTTTTTCCGTAGTGACAGGGGAAGGAAATGGCGGTTTGGAGAAGGTGTGCAGGGAACTTTCCTCGTTTGCCGAAGTCGTTCTGGAGCATGAAGTAGAGGTAATCTGTGTGCAGGAAGGTCCGGAAACGGACGAACGGGAAGCCGATAAGAACCTGGTGGCATTGTTGAAGGATATTCCTGTGTTGATGGTTTCTTCTGAGGAAGAGGCAGGAAACGTGGCACTGACCGTGCGTCGGAAAGACCGGGAAAAAGTGATTCGTTTGTTCCAGTCGATGGGCGGTCAATAACCGGGGCTTAATTCGGAGAAGATATGTTGCAAAGATTGGAAGGCGTCGTATTGCATGTGGTGAAATACAGTGACAAATCGAATATCGTGCATATTTATACTTGTCAGAACGGAAGCATGTCGTTTCTGATACCTGCGGTACGTTCACGTAAATCATTGGTCAATGGAGTCTTGTTTCGTCCGTTTTCTTTGGTAGAGGTGGAGGCCGATGTGCGTTCGAAAGCTGCACTTCCGTCTATCAAAGAAGCACGGTTGTCTTATCCGTTGGAGTCTCTGCCCTATAATCCCTATAAGTTGGGCATTGTAATGTTTTTGGCAGAATTCTTGTCGCATGCCTTGCGCGAGGAAGGAAAGAATGAGCCGCTCTTTGCTTACCTTTCTTCTTCAATCCGCTGGCTGGATGCTTGTGGAGAGGATTTTGCTAATTTTCATCTGGTATTTTTGATTCGTCTGTCACGTTTTCTTGGATTTTATCCCAATTTGGAAAACTATCGGGAAGGGGACTGGTTTGATATGCTGAATGCATGTTTTGTGGAAACCAAGCCTTTGCACGGTATGTCGCTTTCACCGGAAGAGGCATCGCACATTCGTCAGCTGGCAAGGATGAACTATGAAACCATGTTTCTCTTCGGCATGAATCGGCTGGAGCGTCAGCGTTGTCTGACGGTCATGATGGAATATTACCGTTTGCATCTTCCGGATTTTCCGGAACTGAAATCACTCGATGTGCTGAAGGAATTGTTTGGTTGAGGCTGGGGAAGGCTGCACAAAAAAACGGGATGCATTCTCTTTACTTGAAAATACATCCCGTAGAAAATCTTATGGGGAGGATTTTATCCCAGCAATTCTTTTACTTTGGCAGAAATGGCACGCCCTTCAGCCAGTCCGGCCAGTTCTTTGGAGGCTACGCCCATTACTTTTCCCATGTCTTTACCACTGGTAGCACCTACGCGGGCAATGATGTCCTTCAATTTGGCTTCCAGTTCTTCCGGAGAAAGCTGCTTCGGCAGATAAGTTTCGATGACACGAACCTGAGCCATTTCTTCTTCTGCCAGGTCGGCACGCCCTTGTCCCTCATATACGGCAGCCGAGTCTTTTCCTTGTTTCACCAGTTTCTGCATGATTTTCAAGGCTGCATCGTCTGTCAGGGTATCATTGGCTCCCGGAGCGGTCTTTGCTTCCAGGAAACATTTCTTGATGTTACGCAAGGTTTCCAGTCTTACTTTGTCTTTGGCCTTCATGGCCTCTTTGATATCGTTGCTGATTTGTTCGAATAAATCCATAGTCCTAAATGTTTAAATATTGTTTCTTTGTCGATTCTGTTAGAAAGTAATCGTCATGGAGCCGGTATTGCTGGTTGTTTCAGGTTCCGGTGCGATTTTCTCTTCCGTAGTAGCCTTGGAACGGATATTTTCCAGTTCCATCTTTGTACGTTTGTAGGTAGGAGTGGTTTCTACCATACTGATGATGTCATCGTTGGCCAAGTCTTCCTGACTGAAGATGTAGATGTTCGGGCGTTTTTTCCGGATGCTGCTTTTCAGGATGCTTTTCCCGTAGTAGTCGCTTCGGCGCTCGTCTTTTTTCTGCTCTTCTTCTTCCAAGTCATCCAGCCTTTTCTGTTCCTCGAGTGTACGCTGCTTGAGTACGTTGTCCATGCCTGGTACGTCCTTGATGCCGAATCCTGTAGCCAGGATAGTGAATTTCACTTTGTTTTCCAGTGTTTCATCGGTGTAAAGACCCCATTTGGTTTCTACGTCTTTCCCAAACTTGCTCATGAATTCGTGAATCTCATCCATTTCACCCATCATCAGTTCGCTGTTGGGGCTGTAAGTAATGACAAACAATACTTTCTTGGAATTGAAAATATCGTTGTTGTTCAGCAGCGGAGAGTGAAGTGCATCGGTGATGGCTTGTGTCACTCTTCCTTCTCCCTCGCCGTATCCGGTACTCATGATGGCTACTCCACCGTCTTTCAACACGGTTTTCACATCGTTGAAGTCCAAGTTGATGATACCTCGCAGAGTAATGATTTCGGCAATGCTCTTTGCGGCGATAGACAGTGTGTCGTCTGCTTTTCCGAAGGCATTCATGACGCTGATGTCGGAATACACGTCACGCAGACGTTCGTTGTTGATGACCAGCAAGGCATCTACGTGTTTGCTCATCTCTTCCACTCCGTCGAGTGCCTGGTCAATTTTCTTGTTGCCTTCGAACAAGAACGGAATGGTGACGATACCTACCGTCAGGATTTCCATGTCCTTGGCCGTTTTGGCAATGATAGGAGCGGCGCCGGTTCCGGTTCCTCCTCCCATACCTGCTGTGATGAATGCCATGCGGCATCCGTCGTTCAGCATATCTTTGATGTCTTCGATGCTTTCTTCCGCAGCGGCCCGAGCCTTTGCCGGGCGGTTGCCTGCTCCGAGTCCCTCGCTACCCAGCTGTAATTTCCGCAGGACAGGTGACTCTTCCAGTGCCTGGTTATCCGTGTTGCAGACCACAAATGTCACATCATGGATACCTTCTTTGTACATGTGGTTGACGGCATTTCCACCGCCACCTCCCACACCAATTACTTTTATTATATGTGGAGAATCTTTCGGAAAATCGAAAGGTACCATTGTTTCGTCTGACATAATTCTAATATATTTATGTGAATAATCAGTTATCTTTTAAAATCTCATCAGAGAGGTTTGTCACCTTCTTGGCGAAAATGTCGAACCAACTGTTCTCTTTCTTTTCTTTGTTGATTTTATGCTCCAGTTCATTCAGTTCTTCTTCCTTCTCTGCAAGATGCATCCGTCGTGCATTGTCTATTTCTTTCAGAGCTGCCTTGTACTTTTTCTTACTCAGCAACAGCCGGGCTTCTTCTACGTACGTGGTATATTCTTCTTGTCTTTTCCGGTTGCGTTCTTCCTCCTGCCGTTTTTTCTCTTCATTGATTCTACGAATCCGCTCAGCTTCTTCTTCGGCTTTCCGTTTGGCTTCTTCAGCTTGAATCCGTTCGGCTTCTTTGCGTTTGGCTTCAGCTTCTTTTTCCTTCAAATCATCTATGAAGTCGAATTGGTGGCCTTTGCGGGGGTCTACTTTGAGGCAGTTTTCCTTGCCTTCTGCCAGCAGCCCGATCAGTGTATTCTGTGTACCGTCTTTCGGAATTTGAATAGTACCTGTCAGTGCGATGTTACCGCCTTTTGCAATGCGGATTTTTTCGATTTTAGTGATTTGCTTGAAAGCTCCGTCAATGTTAGGCATGTTGCATGCACCTCCGGTAAGAATGAGTCCGGCGAGCAATTTGTCTCCATAATCGGACACCATGATTTGGTTCCACACATTGGAAATAATTTCATTGACACGGGCTTCAACGATGTATTCCAGTTTGTGGGCTGGTATCGTACATTTCCCTTCAATGCTGTATTCTTGTTCGTCCGTCTGTTCTTCCTCTTCGGCCGGTGGGGTGAGAGCGCATCCGTAGCGTAGTTTCAACTGTTCGGCATCCTCTTCTTCAATTTGCAGACTACAGATGTCTTTTGTGATGTTGTTGCTACCCAGTGGGATGACTGCCAGATGGCGTAATATGTTGTTTTTATATACGGATACGGTGGTTGTATCGGCTCCCAGGTCGACGAGAGCACATCCTGAACGTTTTTCACTGTCGGTCAGTACCACATTGGCCGTGGCCATCGGCGACAGGAAATAATCGGCAATTTCATATTTGGTCTGTTTGAAACACTGTTCAATCCGGGCTTTCAGGGTATGGTGTGCAATGATGTTCAGGTAACGTCCTTCAATGCGGTCGGCTGAAATACCCACCGGTTCCGTCAGAAGGTTATTCCCCACTTTGTATTCTTGCGGTTCCACATCCAGAATTTCCTGGTCAACCAGTGAGATTTCCCGGTTGTTTTCCATGAGTGATTCAATGAGTGCCTGTGATATCTTTGTTTCTTCCCCTAGTTGTTTGGTTACGTGGTTGCGCATGCTTCGTATGGACTGTCCGCCTATTCCTACATAGACTTTTTTGATGGAAGCCTGCAAGTCTTCTTCCAGTTTCTGGATGACAGAAACTAGAATTTGTGTAGTTTTATCCAGGTTAAAGATTGCGCCTTTCTTGATGCAATCTGACGAAGGGGCATTGGCATAGGCAAGAATCTGGATACTACCATCAGCATTCTTTTTGCCGGCAATCCCTGTGATGTTGGTCGAACCCAGTTCGATAGCTGCTATAAAATCTGTTACTGCCATATCTTACTCCTCTTTTTTTGTTCCGATAATTTGGTTGTTAAATTCGATGCTAATCCGTTCATATTTGTTCCATCCGATGCGGTTTAGCACTTTACTGTAAAACGTTTGCAATTTACTGAATTTTTCTTCAAAATCAGTCGCTTTTCCTAAAAAAAGAATATGGTCTCCCACGCGTGGAACGATTTCCAATTCTTTTCTGGGAGTTACGTTTATCTGCTCTACTTGCGCTTTCCAGAAAGGGTTTTGCTGGAGGTAAAGTCCGAGCTGATACAATTCGTTCTGTGCAAATTTCCGGTCGATGAATCCTGTAGCGACAGCTACATGTACTGATTTTCCGGCAGCAGACATGATTTTCCCCGATTGGTCAATGTAATAATTGTCTCCGTTACTGCTCATGATTCGGAGAATCGGAATGCGCTGATAGACCTCGATCCCGACTTTGCCTCCGGATGTAAGGTAGCATTCTGCCTTACTGATAAAGGGATGTCGGGAAAGAGTTTCTTCCAACAGGCGGACATTGATTGTGCCGATACGTTTTTTTTCCGGGTATAAGTTTTTCTGCTTCAGCAGGTTTTTTACCTCAGTTTCGGTGATAAAACCGTAATCAATACTGTCTTTGACAACCAATTCCATACCCTTGCAGACCTGATTTTCGGGCTTGCGATTAAATACGGTTACAGCCACTATCAAGTAGGCTGTAACAGCTAATAAAATGCAGAGTATGAGAATCCGTTTAATCATCTATCTTTCAGTAATTCATAAATTTGTGGAACGAAGTTGTCTATATCGCCGGCCCCGAGGGTTATCAGTACATCCAGTTTTTTGTTTTTCAGTACTTCCAGGAGCTGTTCCTTTGTACACATACTTTTTTCAATTCCCTGGCGCAGGTTGTCATAAATAAGCTGACTGGTGACTCCTGGTATCGGAGCTTCGCGGGCCGGATAGATGTCCAACAGAATCACCTCATCCAGCAGAGACAAACTGCGGGCAAAATCTTGGTAGAAGTCGCGGGTACGCGTGTAAAGATGCGGCTGGAATACGGCTGTGATTTTCCGGTTAGGATATAGTCTGCGGATGGAAGTCACACTTTGTCTGATTTCTTCCGGATGATGTGCATAATCACTCAGAAAGACGATGTGCGAATTCTTTATCTTGAAATCAAACCGACGGTCTACTCCTTTGAACTGAGGCATGGCTGCCTTGATTTCTTCCGGAGTTGCTCCTCCAATTTGTGCCAGTGCCATGGCTGCGATACCGTTCTCGATGTTGACATACACGGGTACACCCAACTGGATGTCGGTGATATTTCCGAGTGGTGAGACATAATCGAAATAGATTTCACCATCGCCTATGCGGATATTTTCCGCATGAAAATCACCTTTTTCAGCGGAGTAAGTATAAATGGTGACACCTGGTTGGACGTTTGGTTGCAATTCCAGACCTTCCTTCACAATCAAGTATCCGTCCGGACGGATAAGCGAAGTATATTTCCGGAAACTTTCAAGGTAAGCTTCATGAGTGCCGTAAATGTCCAGATGGTCGGAATCAGTTGCCGTAATGACAGTGGCATACGGTGTCAGCCAGTGGAAAGAACGGTCGAATTCATCGGCTTCAATCACCACGTAGTCGCTTTTGTCTGATAGCAATAAATTGGTCTGGTAGTTCTTTGAGATACCTCCCAGGAATGCATTGCATCCTACGTGTGAGTGGTCCAGCAAGAAAGCCGCCATGGTAGACGTGGTGGTTTTTCCATGAGTCCCTGCGACGCATAAGCCTTTTTCTGTCTGGGTCAACATACCCAGCACTTGGGCGCGTTTATGTATTTCGAAATGATGTTCCTGAAAATACATCAATTCTTTGTGGGTAGCTGGTATGGCAGGAGTATACACTATCAGAGTGGTTTCCGGATGCAGAAATGTTTCTGGAATCAGGGATACGTTTTCTTCGTAGTGAATGAGAGCACCTTCTTTGACCAGTTTTTCTGTCAGTTCGCTTGGAGTGCGGTCGTAACCACCCACTTTCTTTCCTTTGGACAGGAAATAGCGTACCAAGGCACTCATTCCGATGCCTCCGGCTCCGATGAAATAGACGGCTTGTATTGTATTAATGTTCATGACTTTCTTTGTATTTTAGGGCCAGCTTGCAGACCTCTTTTGCAATGATGTTTGCAGAGTCCTGAATGGCCAGCTTCTTGATGTTTTTGCTTAAACTATCCAATAAATCCGGCTGGCAGACCGTTTGGATGGCGGTGTCAACCAGTTTTTGCGTCGCTTCACTGTCTTTGACGTAAAGGGCTGCATTTTTGTTCACGAGAGCCAGTGCATTTTTGGTCTGGTGGTCTTCTGCCACATTGGGCGAAGGTACCAGGATAACTGGTTTCCCTAGCAGGCAAAACTCCGAAATAGATCCCGCTCCCGCACGACTGATGACCAGGTCGGCGGCACTATATGCAGCAGCCATATCTGAAATGAAATCAGAGGTATATAGCATGGGCAACTTTCCGTAAGCCTGTACGGCTTTGCGGGCTTCATCGATGTAGATTTTTCCTGTCTGCCAGATGAATTGTACTCCTGAATTCTTGATTTTATCAAATCCTTGCATGACGCAGTTGTTGATAGTGCGCGCTCCCAGACTACCTCCAATAATCAGAATGGTCTTTTTATGCGGATCCAGGCCGAAAGACCGGATGGCTTCCTCGCGTGAAATCTTTTCCTTTAGCAGTCCTTGTCTGACAGGGTTTCCGGTAAGGATGATTTTGTTTTTATCAAAGAAGCGCTCCATGCCTTCGTATGCTACACATATTTTCTCGGCTTTCTGGGCCAGCAATTTGTTGGTGACACCTGCGTAAGAATTCTGTTCTTGTATCAGTGTCGGAATGCCCATCATGCCGGCCACTTTTAGCGTCGGTCCGCTGGCATAGCCTCCTACACCTACGGCAGCATGAGGTTTGAAGTCTTTTATGATTTTTCGGGCCATCCACTGACTTCTGAACAGTTTGATGAGTACACCGATGTTTTTTAGTAAATGCTTCCGGTCGAATCCGGCTACCGGGAGTCCGATAATCTTGTATCCTGCGGCCGGTACGCGTTGCATTTCCATACGTCCTTCAGCTCCGATAAATAAGATTTCAGCTTCCGGATGCAATTCTTTAATGGCGTTGGCAATGGAAATGGCCGGGAAGATATGTCCTCCTGTACCGCCTCCACTCACTATGATGCGTAAATGTTCTTCCATATCTTTGTATTATTTGCCTGCAAAGTTAAAAATAAACTTTTAAACGGACTCTTCCTGCGATGTGATATTGGTCTCAGGGATAAACTCTTGTTTTTGTTCGGTTTGCTGTTCCAATGTCTGGGCTTCCTGTCGGCGCTTCAAATCGTTTACATACCGACTGATACTGAGAATCATGCCAATATAGACACAGTTGACCAGTGTAGAGGTTCCTCCTTTGCTGATAAGGGGAAGAGGCTGTCCGGTGACGGGCATGATGCCTACGGCTACCAGCATGTTGAATGTAGCCTGCAGGGCAAAAAGAATGCCGATTCCCGTAATGAGAAATACATAGTAGGATTTGTCACAGTTTCTGGCTATTTTACCTATTCTCATCAGTAAGAGGATGTAAAGAAGTGCCACAAAGGCTCCTCCTACCAGTCCGAGCTCTTCAATGATGATGGCATAGATAAAGTCGGAGAATGCCTGTGAAAGGAAATCCCGTTGTACGCTGTTGCCAGGTCCTTTGCCTAAAATGTTGCTGCTTGCAATGGCAATGTTGGCATGGGCAATCTGGGCATCGTTGTCGATGTCAAATTTAGCAGCCGGCACTTCAGCTTCATCAAAGTGATTGTTCAGACGACTTTGCCATGTGACCATACGATGGAGTCCGATATGGTCCCATGCTTCACTGGGAATATATTTGATGGTGGCTACTCCTAGAAGAATGCACGCAAAGCCGATACCTGCAAGCATTCCAAGCTGTTTGAATGGAATTCGTCCGACGAACATGAGCAGAAAGACACTTCCTGCCAGCAGAACTGCTGTGGAAAGATTCTCACTGACAATCAGTCCACAGGTGCAGGCGGTGATTCCACATATAAACTTGAAAGCTCTTTTGCTGGCTCCGTCTTCTTCCTGCATACGCGATAAAATGAAGGCCACTGTAATGATTGTAGCCATTTTTGCCACTTCAGACGGCTGAAACTGGATGAAACCTAAGTCAATCCATCGTTTGGCACCGTTGGTCAGTGCTCCAATGACATAAACGGCAATCAATAATGCCCAGGAGATAGGCAACAAGGCTATGAATGTCTTGAACCAGCGGCAGGGAATATTGTGTACAATCCAGACCGCAATGGTACCTACCATCAACAGTGTCAGATGATTGGTGATAGGTCCCCAATGATCTCCACTTTTGTAGGTCAGTGTACTGGATGCACTGAATACTTCTACGATGGATATCAGACAAAGGAAAAGGTAGATAATCCAAATCGCCTTGTCCCCCTTGAAAAAGTTTTTTAGCAAATCCATATTCTTGTTGTTTCTAACTCCTTGGTTGTATTATAAGTTTCTTACACATTCCTTGAACTGGTCACCACGGTCTTCGTAACTCTTGAACAAGTCAAAGCTGGCGCAGCAGGGACTGAGCAGGACTGTTTCTCCTTTTTTTGCCATTTTATAGGCCGCATCTACGGCGTCCTTCATGCTTTGCACGTCTGCAATCGGCAGGCCGAAGCCGTCGAAGAAAGCGTGCAGTTTCTCGTTGTGAAGTCCTAGGAAAATCAGGCCGCTGCATTTCTCTCTGACAAGATCTGCAATCTCGTTGTAGTCGTTGCCTTTATCCTTTCCACCCAAGATCAATACGGTTTTGGTTTTCATGCTTTGAAGGGCATACCAGCAGGAGTTTACATTGGTGGCTTTGGAGTCGTTGATGTAGTCTACTCCTTTCACTCGAGTTACTTTCTCCAGACGATGTTCTACACCCTTGAAGTCGCTCAAAGCTTCCCGGATACATTCTTTGCGGATGCCCGCAATGTTGGCAGATATGCCGGCAGCCATGGAATTGAACAGGTTGTGCGTACCTGTCAGAGCCAGTTCCTCTTGTTCCATATTGAATGCGATGGGTCGAGTGAAATAAACCTTGTTGGCTTCGGCGAATGCAGCCACTCCTTCTTCGTTCTTTCCGGCAAACGGGAAATAACGTCCGTGGATACCATATTTGTGAAGTTCTCTTTGTATAATCGGGTCGTCGTTCCAGAAAATGAATGCATCGTCATCTGTCTGGTTCTGGATAATCCGGAACTTGGCATCTACGTAATTCTGCATTTCGTATCCATAGCGGTCCAGGTGGTCGGGGGTGATGTTCATCAGCACGGCAATGTTTGCATGGAATTTATACATGTTGTCGAGCTGGAAACTGCTGAGTTCGATGACGTAATAGTCAAAGTTGCATTCCGCAACCTGATAAGCCAGGCTTTGACCAATGTTGCCTGCCAGTCCGACATTCAGTCCGGCTTTCTTGAATATGTGATAAATCAAGGACGTGGTAGTCGTTTTTCCGTTGCTTCCCGTAATGCAGATCATTTTCGCATTCGTATATCGGCCAGCGAACTCGATCTCAGAAATGATAGGAGTTCCCTGCGCTTTCAGTTTCAGAATGATAGGAGCATCGTTGGGAATTCCCGGGCTCTTTATCACTTCATCGGCATTCAGTATCAGTTCCTCGGTATGTCTGCCTTCCTCCCACTGGATGCCTCTTTCGTTCAACATTGTCTTATACTTGTCTTTGATGGTTGACATGTCTGAAACAAACGTGTCAAACCCTTTTTTCTGTGCCAGAACTGCGGCACCTGCTCCGCTTTCTCCGGCTCCTAAGATGACAATTCTTGCCATTGCTTTATCTGATTTTAAGTGTGATTATCGTAATTGCTGCTAATACAATGGTTACAATCCAAAATCGGACCGTAATCTTAGACTCATGGAATACGCTGTGAGGGCGTGTGATCAAATAGGTACAATTCGGGTCAAGCTGTGCCAGGGTTGTACGGAAATGATCGTGGATAGGCGAACGCTTGAAGATGCGTTGCTTGACTCCTCTTTTCTTTCCACGCTGGAAATACTTGACTTGCAAAATGACTGACAGATTTTCTATCAGGAATACACCGCATAAAATCGGTATCAGTAATTCTTTGTGTATGATAATGGCAAATACGGCTATAATACCTCCGATGGTGAGGCTGCCTGTATCGCCCATGAATACTTGTGCCGGAAACGCATTGTACCAAAGGAAACCAATCAAGGCTCCGATGAAGGCGCAGATAAAGATTACCAGTTCTTCGCTTCCGGGAATATACATGATGTTCAGGTATTCGGCATATTCTATGTGGCTGGATACATAAGCCAATATGCCGAGGGTTACCCCTATGATGGCTGAGTTACCTGCGGCCATACCGTCCATACCGTCGTTCAGGTTGGCTCCGTTTGAGACCGCTGTGACGACGAAGATGGTGACCAGTACGAATACAATCCATCCGGCTTCCTGTGCATGATCTCCCAGGAATCCTACAAAGTCGGCATAATCCAGGTTGTTGTTCTTGAAGAAGGGGATGGTGGTCTTGGTTGATTTTTCATTTACTGGTTTGTGAATTACATCAACCACTCGTCCGTCCTGCTGGATTTCTACGTTTTCGCGTATCACTACATCCGGACTCAAATAGAGAGCGACTCCCACAATAAAACCCAGACCTACCTGGCCGATAATTTTAAATTTCCCGTGAAGGCCTTCCTTGTCTTTCCGGAACACCTTGATATAGTCGTCCAGAAAGCCTAGTGTTCCTAGCCATAGCGTTGTGACAAGCATGAGTATCATATAGATATTATGCAGTTTGCCCAGCAGCAGACAAGGAATCAGAATCGCTACGATGATGATAATTCCTCCCATCGTAGGAACACCTACCTTCTTTACATTAAAGGGGTCGATGGAAGCATCACGTTGTGTTTCTGTAATCTGTTTCCTTTTGAGCAGGTTGATGAAGTACTCTCCGAAGATGGCTGAAATCAGCAATGATAGAATCACGGCCATCAGTGATCGGAATGACACGTAGCCAAACATACGTGCCCCCGGAAAGTTAAACTGCTCCAGGTATTGAAATAGATAATATAACATTGTCTTTTGTCAGTTTTTATTGTTCTCCTTTGAATATTTCGTCCAAAACTTCTTTGTCGTCAAAATGAGACTTGACTCCTTTGACATCTTGGTAAGTCTCATGTCCTTTTCCTGCAATCAGAATGACATCTTGAGGTTGTGCCAGCATGCAGGCCGTACGGATAGCTTCTTTCCGGTCTACGATACTGATGACTTTCTTCATGTCTTCCTTGCTAAGTCCGCTCAGCATGTCATTGATGATATCCTGTGGTTCCTCAAAGCGGGGATTATCGGAAGTAATGATTACTTTGTCACTGCGTTTCACGGACTCCTGTGCCATCAACGGACGTTTGCCTTTGTCCCGGTTTCCACCGGCACCTACTACTGTTATTACATGTCCTCTGCCTCTCAAGACCTCATGGATGGTTTCCAAGACGTTCACCAGTGCATCTGGGGTATGGGCATAATCTACGATGGCAGTATATCCTTTCGGAGAGCGTTTGGCATCGAAGCGTCCACAAACAGGGCGCAGCATGCTGAGTTTCAGTAATACCTCTTCCGGTTTCTTGCCTAGCAGACAAGCTGCACCGTAAACAGCCAGCAAGTTGGAGGCATTGAAACGTCCGATAAACTGCACGTTTACTTCGCGGTTATTGATGTCCAGCAGCATACCGTCAAAACTGTCTTCCAGCACTTTTCCCTTGAAATCGCACAATGAATGCAAAGAGTAGGTTGAAACTCGGGCTTTGGTGTTTTGTGTCATGACCAGTCCATTCTTGTCATCCGCATTGGTCAGCGCAAAAGCCTGTTTCGGGAGTCCGTCGAAGAATGCCTTTTTAGCTTTCAGGTAATTTTCAAATGTCTTGTGATAATCCAGGTGGTCACGGGTAATGTTGGTAAAAATACCTCCGGCAAAAGTCAATCCACTGATGCGTTTCTGCACTACAGAGTGTGAGCTGACTTCCATGAATGCATATTTGCATCCTTCGTCGGCCATGCGTCCCAGTAGCTGGTTCAGCGTGATGGGATCAGGAGTCGTATGTTCAGTTGGAATGGCTTCTCCGTCAATATAGTTGCATACGGTGGAAATCAGTCCGGCCTTGTATCCGAATGCGCGGAACATATTATATAATAAGGTAGCAATGGTTGTTTTCCCATTGGTACCGGTCACTCCAATCAAATCCAGTTTAGAAGTAGGATCTCCGTAGAATGTGGTAGCCAGTTTGCCTACAGCTTCTTCCGTGTCGTGTAGCTGAATATAGGTGACGTGTTCGTCTAGCTTTTCGGGCAACTGTTCACAGACCACTGCGGTAGCTCCATTTTCAATTGCTTTTGAAATATAATTGTGTCCGTCGGCTTGAGTTCCTTTTACAGCTACGAACATAAACCCTTTTTTCACCATGCGTGAATCCATGTGGATTCCTTCGATTTCTAAATCTGCATTACCTTTCAGATTAAGAACGTTGACAACTTTCAGAATATTTTCAAGTTTCATTTTATTCTAATCGTTTAGCGTTAATGTAATTGTTTGTCCTTTATGTAAATAAGAGCCTGCGTTGAGGCTTTGTTTGCTTACTTTTCCTACTCCCGACAAGCGGACATGCAGCCCTTTGCTTTCCAGCAGGTAGACCGCATCCTTGGCTCCCATTCCTTTTACGTTGGGAATGAGATTCTTATCGGTGTGTATCTTTTTCAGTTCCGCATAAGTAGGAGAGCAGTTGGCTTTTCCCCATAGCGGCTTGTTTCCGTAGGGAATCGTGGAACTGTTGCTGCGTATGTGGAGATTGTTCAATACATACGATGCTTCTCGTATATCTCCGTTCTTGACATGCGGCACCAGTATCGAAGTGGAGTCTTTGGCTGTAGCCAGGTCCTGATACAGATGCTTTGCATAAATGCGTTCTGCAATGCGGCTGAATACGCTACCTGCCTGCAAACCTCCTGAGGCAGGTCCGTGAGGTATCTGGATGGAAACCAGACAACTGTATTTAGGTGCTTCAGAAGGGAAATAGCCACAGAAGCTGACCAAATAACTGACACCTCCTGCTTTGTATCCGGCTTTTCCTTGGGATATCTGGGCGGTACCAGTCTTGCCGGATACGCTGAATTGTTTGCTGCCTGCCGGTTTGGCCAATCCTTCCGATACCACTTTTCGCAAAATTCCACGAATCATCGTCAGGGTAGTGTCCGAACAGATTTTAGGATTGACGATTTCTGTCGGAAACTCCTTTAAAATTTCTCCATCTTTAGCTATGGCTTTTACAAACTTAGGTTTGACCATGGTACCATTGTTGGCTATGGCATTGTAAAAGTTGAGGATATAAATAGGAGGAATCATGGTTTCGTAACCGATGCTCATCCATGGGAGAGTTGTTTTGGCAAAATAACGTTCTTTGGGTCCTAAAATGCGTGGGCTTGCTTCTCCTACAAATCCCAGGTTCAGCGGTTTGTCGATGCTCATGCGGCGTAGCCCATCTACAAACTTCTGCGGGTCTTTTCCGTAGAATTTGTCGATGATGGTAGATACTCCCACATTGGAGGAAACCTCCAGAATCTTGGTCACGTCAATTTTTCCATATCCGCCCTTATACCAGTTCCAGTCTTTCATGAAACTTCCGTGCATATTGACAATACCGTTGCCTGTATCCACTACATAGTCGGGAGTGATGTACTTGTCTTCCAAGGCCACCATGATGGAGGCAGTCTTGAAGGTAGAGCCTGGTTCCATCAGGTTGCTTACGGCATTATTCTTCATTTCATAGTAGTTGCCATCGCCGGCTCTTGTCATATTGACGCTGGCTTTTACCTCTCCGGTGGCAACATCCATGACGATAGCTACT
This sequence comes from Phocaeicola fibrisolvens, assembly GCF_025567125.1. Lineage (NCBI taxonomy): Bacteria > Pseudomonadati > Bacteroidota > Bacteroidia > Bacteroidales > Bacteroidaceae > Phocaeicola > Phocaeicola fibrisolvens. The sequence goes on from NZ_JAOQJI010000008.1 coordinate 23,067, forward strand.
CCGAATACGGCTTCCAGGTTCTTCAACTGGTCTACAAGTGCTTTTTCCGCGATATCCTGCATGTCGACATCGATGGTAGTGATGATGTCACAGCCATCTACGGCTGGTTTGTCGATGATGTTCAAGTATTTGTTCATCACTTTCTGGCGATGGGTGATGCCATCTTGTCCGCGCAGAATGGAATCGTATGTCAATTCAATACCATTTTTTGCTCCCATGGTGGTATCCGGATACATGTCGCCCAGCGTACGTGCAGCAAGCGAACCGAAAGGTTTTTTGCGCTGGTTGAAGGCCAGTTCATGGAATCCTCCTTTATATTTTGTGAGGTTGAACACCGGAAGTTGTTTGGCTTCCTTGTATTCAATATAGGAGATACGTCTGGGATAAAGCAGGTAGTTCCGGCTTTTTTTGCGTCTGCCTTTTAAGATATGCTGGCGGAACTCTTTGGCGCTTTTATCTGGGAATATCTGATGAAGCCCTTCACAAATTTCTGTGAGGTGGTTCATCAGCATGGTATCTTTCTTTTCTCCTCCTGCCAGAAAGTCCATATAGATTTTGTATTCCGGCAGACTGCTGGCCATCAGTTTCCCATCCGAGGAGATGATGTTTCCTCGTGTAGGATGGATGATGACGTTTTCCTTTACAAAACGGTCGGCTACATCCTTCCAATATTGCCGTTCGGCGAACATGATAATGGCAGCTTTCACGATGACCGCAATAGCTAGCAATGCCATGATGAATACGACGAACGTATATCGCAGCATAATGTTTTTTTGTCCCGGTATCATTTCTCAGAATCCTCCTTCTTTATTAAATAGGGTGGAGTAGACGCTGTTTTCAGGGGCGTACCTTCAGCCGAAATATATTCTTCAATACGTGACTGGCGGCTTCGTTCTGTCAGTTCGGAAGAAATGGTCAGGGCATCGTATTTTGTATCAATCAGTTCCTTTTTCAGGCGGTCTATCTCAATCATTTCCTGCTGGCTGGAATACCGGTTGTCTATGTACAAGATAACCAGAATCATGATCAGGATAATCAGATTGGACTGTCGTTTCATCAGGTGAACCAGTACCTCTCCTCCCAATATACTTCTCCACGTAATATGTGGAGTGTCTTGCGTGGTTGTTTCTTGTGGTTCCATGAGTTATTTATTTCTTTTCTGCGATTCTTAATTTAGCACTGCGAGAGCGAGGGTTACGTTGTATCTCGTCTTCGCAGGGGGTAATTACCTTGTTGTTTATCAATTTAAATGGTGTTTGTACATTGCCGAAGAAATCTTGTTCTGCTTTTCCTTCCACATTCCCTGTTTTCATCATATTCTTTACCATACGGTCTTCCAGTGAATGATAGGTAATGACCACCAGTCTACCTCCAGGCTTCAGTGCTTCTGTGGCTGCATAAAGCATTTCTTTCAAGGCTTCCATTTCCTGATTTACTTCAATGCGCAGGGCTTGAAAGACTTTGGCCAGTTCCTTTTTTTCTCTTTCTTTGCCGTATAGTGGTTTGATGATTTCAATGAATTCTCCGATGGTTTCAATTGGCTTTAAGGAGCGGGCTTTCACCAGCACGGAAGCCAGTTTACGGCTGTTCTTCAGTTCGCCATACAGGTAAAATACGTTGGCCAGCCGTTCTTCTTCGTAAATATTGACAATTTCGGCCGCGGTAATTCCGGCACGCTTGTTCATACGCATGTCCAGTTTTCCGTCGAACCGGAATGAAAATCCTCTTTCCGAGTCATCAAAATGATGTGAGGAGACTCCCAGGTCGGCCAAGATGGCATCTACTTGTTCTACTCCATAATACCGGAGAAAATTGTGCAGATAGCGGAAATTACTTCGCACAAAGGTGAATCGGTCATCATTGACGATGTTTTTTTCCGCATCAGGGTCTTGGTCAAAGCTGAACAGTCTGCTTCCCTTGTCCATCTGACGTAAGATTTCCTTGGAATGTCCTCCTCCTCCAAAGGTGACGTCTACGTAAATTCCCTTGGGTTGGATGTGCATGCCTTCAATGCTTTCATGCAGTAATACAGGTACGTGGTATGTCTGTTCAGTCTTGTTCATGCAATGTTGATTAAATTCACCTTATTATTATATATTCAAGCTGTAAAATTAGATATTTCCCCAGAATCGAGCACTATGTTTCTTATAGAAAATTTAAAGAAGTTATCAACAGGTTGTTTACTGCCCTACGATTCGGCAGAGGTGTTACCAGAATGTTGAAGAATCGGGGGGAAAGAAATTTTTTTTGAGCGTACAAGTGTATTTTTTGTCATAAAATGAATGTCGTTTCAAAAGATACGTTACTTTTGCAGGGTAAACTTTTGTAGAATGGGTGAGAGTTCAATATTTTTAATTGACATCGACAAAGTATTGAGGGATAAGGCTGGTAAGAAGGCCGAGCGGATACCGCGTTTTTTAGTGTCATATTTGAAACGTATCGTGCATCAGGAGGAGATTAATCCTTTTTTGAGAAGTGTATCCGATAAAACAGGAGTAGATTTTCTGGAAGCCTGCATGGAATTTCTGGATATTAAGCTGGAAGTAAGCGGGATGGAAAATCTTCCATCTGACCGTTTATGTACGTTTGTCTCCAATCATCCGCTGGGAGGGCAGGATGGCATAGCATTAGGCTATATTTTGGGGAAACACTATGACGGACACATTAAATATTTGGTGAACGATTTACTGATGAATCTTCATGGTCTGGCTCCTTTGTGCATTCCCATCAATAAAACCGGTGCGCAGTCTCGGGATTTTCCTAGAATGGTGGAAGCTGGTTTCCATTCAGATTCTCACATTATTATGTTTCCGGCAGGTATTTGTTCCAGAAGGCAGAAGGGAATTATAAAGGATTTGCCCTGGAAAAAAACATTTATCACCAAAAGTGTGGAAACACACCGGGATGTAGTGCCGGTGCACTTTGAAGGACGTAATTCCAATTTTTTCTACAACCTGGCTAATGTATGCAAGTTCCTGGGAGTTAAGTTTAATATTGCCATGTTGTATCTGGCAGATGAAATGTTCAAGAATCGTCACAAGACATTTAAGGTGACGATTGGAAAGCCTATTCCGTGGCAGACGTTTGACAAGTCTATGTCTGCGGCAGAGTGGGCCGATTATGTAAGAGAGTTAGTTTATAAACTGTGAAAATACGATTTAATCATAGAGATTATGGAAGATATTATTGCTCCGATTGACAAAGAAGTTCTTAAATCGGAACTGACGGAAGATAAGCGCTTGAGATTTACGAATAAGAGCAACAACGAGATTTATATTATTACATGGAAAAATGCTCCGAATGTGCTGAAGGAAATCGGTCGTTTGCGTGAAATCGCTTTCCGTGCAGCAGGAGGAGGTACAGGAAAGTCGATGGACCTCGATGAATATGATTTGATGGAGAAGCCTTATCAGCAGTTGATTGTCTGGAATCCGGAAGCAGAAGAGATTTTGGGAGGATACCGTTATCTGCTGGGTGATGAAGTGGAATTTGATGCCGAAGGAAAGCCGGTGCTCGCCACTGCCCACATGTTTAATTTCTCGGAAAAGTTCCTGAAAGATTATTTGCCTACGACGATTGAGCTGGGACGTTCTTTTGTAACATTGGAGTACCAGTCAACCCGGGCGGGTTCCAAGGGGTTGTTTGCCTTGGATAACTTATGGGATGGCCTGGGAGCTTTGACTGTGGTAATGCCGCAAGTGAAATACTTCTTCGGTAAGATGACCATGTATCCCAGTTACAACCGTCTGGGACGTGACATGATTCTGTATTTCCTGAAGAAGCATTTCAATGATAAAGACCAGTTGATAACTCCCATGCAGCCGTTGCAGATTGAGACAGATCCGAAAGTGCTTGAAAAAATATTCTGTTACGATACATTCAAAGAAGACTACAAAGTGTTGAATACGGAAGTACGTAAGTTGGGATACAATATTCCGCCGTTGGTGAATGCTTATATGAGTCTGTCACCTACCATGCGTATGTTTGGAACGGCCATCAATGACGGATTCGGTGACGTGGAAGAAACTGGCATTCTGATTGCAGTAGATGAGATTTTGGAGGAGAAGCGTGTGCGCCATATCGAATCTTATCTGCGTGAGCATCCGGAAGCCCTGCAGATTACATCTGGGGCCAATCCGGTAGTCAATAAGATTCATAAATAGTTCTTTATAAAGCAGGCAGGCTGTTCCCGTTTATTTTCCGGTAGAGGTCGAGGGCATATACGTCGGTCATCCCGGAAATATAATCGAGTACAGCCTGTATTTTTTCATATAAGGTCGGGGCCTGAATATAGTACTGGCTGGATACTCGGTTTATCAGGAGTTGCGAGTAGGCTTTCTGGGGGTAGCGCACTGCCTCAATCATCAGGTCGATAAGTGTGGTAATCACTTGGTAACCGGCCAGTTCGATGTCGACCACGTCTTTGGAACAGTAGATTTTTTCGAAAGCTGTATGTGAACAGTTCTGGTAGGCCTCTCTCACCCGTTGGCTTAGTTGTTGAATCAGTGTTCCCTGGAAGGTTCCGTCGAGCAAGGGCTTTTCATTTTCAATAAATGCGTGTACACATTCATTAATCAGTATACCGATGGCCGATGAACGCAGGTAAGCTATTTGTTCGTTGGTGTCGTCTACCATTTTGCATATCGCGTGGATATGGTCCATCTTTTCGGGAGCAAAGAAACGGAGATACAAGTCCTTGGTTTCCTGTGTAGTAAGAATTTTCAGCTTGTGGGCATCTTCGATATCCATCATCTGGTAACAAATGTCATCGGCCGCTTCTACGAGATACACCAGCGGGTGCCGGCAGAACCTCAGGGGCTCTCCTTCTTTGCTTTTCTGCTGGATGCCAAGTTCCTGGGCTATTTTTTGGAAAGCAGCTTCTTCACTGGTAAAGAAACCGAACTTCTGCTTGCTCCCTGCCAGTTGGGAAGAGAAGGGATATTTTACAATGGAAGCCAGTGTGGAGTAAGTCAGTACAAAGCCTCCCGGACGTCTCCCCTGAAACTGGTGTGTCAGCAGACGGAAGGCGTTGGCATTTCCTTCAAAATGAGTAAAATCGTCCCATTCCTTGGGGGAAAGCTGTGATTGAAGAATCCGTCCTTTTCCTTCAGAGAAATATGTACCGATTGCCTTTTCACCGGAATGTCCGAATGGAGGATTTCCCAGGTCGTGAGCCAGGCAGGCTGCGGCCACAATGGAACCTATTTCCGAGATATGTGAATCGTGAAGTTCCGGGTGAAGCTGTAGCAGTTCAGAGGAAACCTTGTTGCCCAGCGAACGGCCTACGCAGGAAACCTCCAAGCTGTGTGTCAGTCGGTTATGTACAAAGATACTTCCCGGAAGAGGGAATACCTGTGTCTTGTTCTGCAGGCGGCGGAAAGGGGCTGAGAATATCAGACGGTCGTAGTCGCGCTGAAACTCCGTCCGATCTTCTTTTCTACGTTCGTGAAGATTCTCCAACCCGAATCTCTTATTTGAAATCAATTGTTTCCAGTTCATGGCGTAACTCCTTTGTGATGTGGGTTTTAAATTTAAAGAAGCTCTAAAAGTTAAGTGCAAAAATATAAAAAAATGGTAAACGTAACTATTAATTCTGTGGATTGTGTAACTTCGCAACTTCATAAAGGGTAAAATAAGATGAAAATACAGATTATAAATACTTCCCGGCATCCGTTGCCGCAATATGCCACCGCACAGTCGGCGGGGGTAGACCTTCGTGCCAATCTTGCTGAATCCATTGTGTTGAAGCCTCTACAGCGCTGCCTGGTGCCGACAGGCTTGTTTCTTGCCTTGCCGAAAGGGTATGAAGCACAGGTACGTCCACGCAGTGGCCTGGCCATTAAGAAGGGGATTACCGTGTTGAATTCTCCAGGTACGATTGATGCCGATTATCGGGGAGAAATCAATGTGATACTGGTCAACCTGTCGTCCGAGGAATTTGTGATTGAAGACGGGGAACGCATAGCCCAGATGGTCATTGCCCGCCACGAACAGGCCGAATGGGAAGAAGTGGAAGTGTTGGACGAAACAGAACGGGGGGCAGGAGGTTTCGGTCACACAGGAACGGTATAAACTTTGTGAGTATGAAAAAATTGCTAGGAATTATCGGGCTTGTCTTGTTGCTGGTAGCCTGCGGTACAACGGGGCGGCAATCTGCATCCAGACGCGGCTTGGTCAGTGAGGACAAAGATACATTGTCGTATGAACAGCGCCGGAAGTATGACTATTTCTTCCTGGAAGCGGTGCGCATGAAGCAAAAAGGAGAATATGATGCAGCTTTCGAACTGTATAAGCATTGCTTGGATATCTACCCGAACTCGGCTCCGGCTTTGTACGAGATTTCCCGGTTCTATATGGTGCTGGGACTGGAGAAGAAGGGAGAAGAGGCCTTGAAAAAAGCAGTCCGTTCGGATGAATCGAATTTCTGGTACAAGCAGACGTTGGCGGCTTATTATCAGCAGAAACGGGATTGGCCGAAAGCCATTGCCGTATATGATGACATGGCACATCAGTTTCCTTCTCGTTTAGAGCCTTTGATGGCTTTGGTCGATTTGTATAATCAGACGAAGAGTTATGCACAGGTGGTTTCCGTGTTGAACCGTCTGGAAGAACTTGATGGAAAGTCGGAACAGATTAGCATGGAAAAGTTCAGGATGTATCTGCTGATGGACAATCAGGAACAGGCTTTCCAGGAAATCGAGAACTTGTCGAAAGAGTATCCTTACGATATGCGTTATCAAACCATTCTGGGAGATGTGTATTTGAATAATAACAAACCGGATGAGGCGTATGCGGTGTATCAGAAGATCCTGAAGGAGGAGCCAGGATATGCACCGGCCTTGTTGTCAATGGCTTCTTATTATAAACAGATTGGAAAGGATAGTTTGTATCAGCAGCAGTTGGATACTATTTTGCTGAACGACAATGTGGAGTCGGATACGAAGATGAGCATCATGCGGCAGCTGATTCTGCAATCTGAACAGACCACGAAGGACAGCACGCAGATTGTGGCATTGTTCAAGAATATCCTGGCTCGTCCGCAACAGAATGCCGATTTGTCGATGCTTTGTGCGCAGTATATGATTACCAAGCATATGGAAAAGGAGTCTGTGCCGGTGCTGAATCAGGTGCTGTCGCTCGACCCGGAAAACAAGCCGGCTCGTCTGCAACTGTTGAGCTATGCCATCCGTGACAATGACCTGGATGAAGTGATTCGTGTGGCGACCCCAGCCCTGCAGTATAATCCGGATGCGATGGAGTTCTATTATTATCTCGGTCTGGCCCATTATCAGAAAGAGGAGACGGACAAGGCAATGGAGATTTTTCAGAAAGGATTGAAGCAGGTCAACGAAAAGAGTGACAAGAATATCGTATCCGATTTCTATGCCATCTTGGGCGATTTGTATCATTCCAAGGAGATGAAGGCGGAAGCGTATGCGGCTTACGATTCTTCGTTGGTCTACAATCCGAACAACATCGGTACGCTCAACAATTATGCCTATTACCTGTCTGTGGAGCGGACGCACCTGGACAAGGCGGAGGAAATGAGTTACAAGACGGTGAAGGCGGAACCGGAAAATTCCACTTACCTGGATACGTACGCATGGATTTTGTTTGAGAAGAAACGTTACACCGAGGCGCGGATTTATATTGATCAGGCCATGAAGAGCGGAGGAGACAGCAGCCAGGTCATTGTGGAGCATTGCGGTGACATTTACTATATGTTGGGCGAGAAAGATAAGGCATTGGAATACTGGAAGAAGGCCGACAGTATGGAGAACAAGGAAGAAGATGGAGCCACTCCTCGTACGGAAGCCGAGTTGAAACGCTTGAAACGTAAAATCGCATTGAAAAAATACATTGCAGAATGAAACAGTTGATTCATTGGTTATATATTGTGTGCCTCGTGGCAGTGGTTTCTTCTTGTAGTTCCCTGCGTCATGTGGAACGTACTCCGATGATTGGCGGACTGAAAGGGGAAGATTATCAAGAGAAGGTAATAGCTGGTTTTCCTCGCTGGAATTGTGTGACGGGAAAAGTGGCACTCAACCTGAACGTGGAAAATCGGAAGAATATGAAATTGTCGGCCACGCTTCGGATGAAAAAAGGAGAGGTAATACAATTGTCGGTGGCGCCTTTTCTGGGCATTGAAGTTGCTCGGTTGGAAATTTCACCCGACCGAATTCTGGTAGTCGACCGTCTGCATAAACAGTATGTGGAAGTGTCTTTTGGAGAACTGAACCGCATGACAAATCTGAACCTGAGTTTCAATATGGTGCAGTCGTTGTTTCTCAACGAAATTTTCTTGCCCGGAAAGGAAACGCTGGAGGTGTCTGATTTGCATCGCTTCCGTATGGACCTGGAAGGTGACAGGGCATTATGGGAAGTGAAGGACAGTAAGAAACTGGCTTATCGGTTCTGGACTACAGCCGATAAAGGGTGGCTGGAAAATACTTCTGTATCTTTGTCGGGCACGGCGTATGCTTTGGACTGGACGTATGGCGACTTTGGAAAATTGGGGACTGGCTATTTTCCGCAGCATATTTTGGCCGAATTGCAAGGAGTCGGGAAACAATATAGTCTGGACATGAAACTCTCACGGATGTCTGTCAGTGAGGACTGGGAGACGCGTACGGAATTATCTTCTAAATATCAGAAGATGGAACTGGCAACTTTATTGAAAATGTGGTTAGGAAAATGAAACGTGGAGTGTGCATATTATGGGCATGTCTTTGCATGTGTACACTTTCTGCACAGACCACCCGCAAGATTCGGCAGCTGGAGAAGCAGCGGAATGAGTTGAAGCAGCAGATTGCTGAATCGGAAACGTTGTTGCAGTCAACCAAGAAGGATGTAAAAAGTCAGTTGGGCAATCTGGCCTTGATTTCAGGACAGATAGAGGAACGCCAAAAGTATATTCAAACGATAGAAAGCGACGTGCAGACGATTCAGAAAGAGATAGATCGCTTGGGGAGAGACCTGCAACGTCTGCAGAAAGAACTGAGCGAGAAGAAAAAAAAGTATGAGCAGTCTGTGCAGTATATTTATCGCAATAAATCCATTCAGGATAAGTTGATGTTTATCTTTTCGGCAGAAAACTTCGGACAGATGTACCGCCGTTTACGTTATGTGCGTGAGTATGCCGATTATCAACGCCTGCAAGGAGTGCAGGTGCAGCGGAAGCAGCAGCAAGTGACTGATAAGGCGGCCTCGTTGAAAAGCAGCCGGCAGGCAAAGGAGGATTTGCTGAAGCAGGGAGAAGCCGAAAAGGCCAAACTGGTTGCACAGGAGCAGGAACGGAAGCAGATTCTGTCGAATTTGCAGAAGAAACAGCGCAGTATCCAGTCGGAACTGACTAAACAGCGTCGTTCTGCCGATAAACTGAATGCGCAGATTGACCGCTTGATTGAAATAGAAATAGAAAAAGCTCGTAAACGTGCCGAAGAAGAGGCCCGCCGGAAAGCGGAAGAAGCCCGTAAGAAGGCCGAGGCAGAGAAGAAGACGGCTGTCGTTTCTTCTGCGGAAACTAAAAAGGCGGAACCTTCTGTCGGAAAGCTGGAAGCATACAAGGTAGATTCGGAAGACCGTCGTTTGTCTAGCAGCTTTGAAAAGAACAAGGGAATCCTTCCGGTACCGATTACCGGCCCCTACGTGGTGGTAGGACACTATGGACAATATCAGGTGAAAGGACTCCGGAACGTGAAATTGGATAACAAAGGCATGGATATCAAGGGGAAGGCAGGCGCCAATGCGCGGGCCATTTTTGATGGTGAGGTGTCGGCTGTTTTCCAGTACAATGGACTGACCAATGTGCTGGTACGCCATGGAAGTTATATTTCGGTGTATTGCAATTTGTCGATGGTGCGTGTGAAGAAAGGGAGTCTGGTACGTGCTCGCGATGTGCTGGGCGAAGTGCATACCAATGCTGAAGGAGAAACCATTCTGCACTTCCAGCTCCGCAAGGAAACGGTGAAACTGAATCCGGAACTCTGGATACATCGCTAAAGAACTCTTTATTATACTATACAAAAGCTTCAGGTGGCTGTGCTACCTGGGGCTTTTTTTGTGGAAGGTATTGCAATAAAGTTTTCAGGGCAAGTACGAATTCTTTTCTTTTGCCTGACAATTTCTCTGTTTCACACTTTGGTATTTATATCCCACACTGTGGTTTATATATTTCACGGTGTGGTTTATGTATCCCACACTGTGGGACAGAGAAAATGCCTTAATATAATAAATTATATTTAGTTCTGTTTGGAAGAAAATAATAAAATAAAAAATGTTTAACTGGTTTTCTTTTTTACTTCAATAATTAGTTATACATTCGTACGCTTTTCACACGAAGTCTTTTCATGGAGACTGTTGAAGAACGGAGAATTATTAATAATATTTATACTATGAAACTAAAGCACTATTCTGTTTTGTCTTTCTGCATGCTCAGCAGCTTGTTTGCTACGCCTTTTCCCATGTGGGCAGTTCCGCAAACTGGGGTGACCATTCGCAGTGCCAGTGTGTTGAATCCGACAGCTGTAGAGGTTGTTTTTTCCAATCAGCAGCGTATGACGTTGGATTTTTATGGAGAAAATATTTTTCGCATGTTTCAGGACAATAAAGGTGGCATTGTCCGCAATCCGGAAGCGATTCCTGAAGCCTAGATTTTGGTGAATAATCCGCGTCAGGAGGTGGGAAAACTTTCCTTGACAGATAAGGATGGAGTCATTACGGTGGCTACCGACCGGATTGAGGTGAAGATGGACAAGCGCACCATGCTGTTCAAGATTACGGATAAAGCACGCCAGAAAGTGGTGGCGGAGGCTGTTCGTCCGGCGGATTTCGCAGAGAAACAAGTCAGTCTTTTCTTGAAAGCGCAGGAGGGAGAGTATTTTTACGGCGGAGGGGTACAGAATGGACGCTTTTCCCATAAAGGTAAGAAAATCAATATATTGAATACGAATCAGTGGACAGACGGCGGGGTGGCTTCTCCCACACCTTTTTACTGGTCGACGGAAGGTTATGGAGTGATGTGGCATACATTCTCTCCCGGAGTATATGATTTCGGGGCAGCCGACAAAGGAGTGGTGGCGTTAAGTCACGAGAGAAACTATCTGGACGTGTTTTTCATGGTGGATGAAACCCCGGTTGCTCTGCTGAATGATTTTTATCAGCTGACGGGTAATCCGGTGCTCCTGCCTAAGTTTGGATTTTATGAAGGACATTTGAATGCCTACAACCGTGACTATTGGAAAGAAGACGAAAAAGGAATTCTTTTCGAAGATGGCAAGAAATATAAGGAAAGCCAGAAAGACAATGGCGGCATCAAGGAATCGCTGAATGGCGAGAAGAATAACTATCAGTTCTCTGCACGTGCGGTCATCGACCGTTATGAGGCAGCCGACATGCCGTTGGGATGGATTCTGCCGAATGATGGCTATGGGGCCGGCTACGGACAGGCTTCCACACTGGACGGAAATATCCAGAACCTGAAAGAACTGGGTGATTATGCCCGTGCGAAGGGAGTGGAAATCGGTTTGTGGACCCAGTCGGATTTGCATCCCAAGGAAGGAGTGGAACCGCTGTTGCAGCGCGACATTGTCAAGGAAGTGCGTGACGCTGGCGTGCGGGTGTTGAAGACCGATGTGGCATGGGTCGGTGCCGGCTATTCGTTCGGCTTGAACGGGGTGGCCGATGTGGCTCGTATCATGCCTTATTATGGCAACAATGCACGTCCGTTCATTATCTCACTCGACGGATGGGCCGGTACACAGCGTTATGCTGGTATCTGGTCGGGCGACCAGACCGGAGGAGAATGGGAATACATCCGTTTCCATATCCCGACTTATATCGGTTCGGGGCTGTCGGGACAACCGAACATCACTTCCGATATGGATGGTATTTTCGGCGGGAAGAACATTCCGGTCAACGTGCGTGATTTCGAGTGGAAAACGTTTACGCCGATGCAGTTGAACATGGACGGATGGGGAGCGAACCCCAAATATCCGCAGGCTTTGGGTGAACCGGCCACTTCCATTAACCGCTGGTATCTTAAACTGAAATCGGAGTTCATGCCTATACCTATAGTATTGCACACGAGGCGGTGGATGGCAAGCCGATGATTCGGGCGATGTTCCTGGATTATCCGAATGACTATACGCTGGGAACAGCCACTCGTTATCAGTTCCTTTACGGACCTTCTATTCTGGTGGCTCCTGTGTACTAGAAGACACAGGCCGACGAGAAGGGGAACGATGTGCGTCACGGCATTTATCTTCCCGAAGGCAACTGGATTGATTTTTTCACCGGCGATTTGTATGCAGGCGGACGGGTCATCAATTGTTTTGACGCACCCTTGTGGAAACTCCCGTTGTTCGTGAAGCAGGGAGCCATTCTGCCCATGACGGCCGCACACAATCAGGTAACCCAGATGGCGAAAAACATCCGTACGTATGAATTGTATCCGGCAGGAAACACGGAATTTACGGAATACGACGACGACGGTATCTCCGAAGCCTATCGCAACGGGCAGTATGCGACGACTCTTATCCGTTCGATGCGGGAAGGGGAAGACCTGAAAGTCAGTGTGGCACCTTCGCAAGGTCGTTTTGAAGGAATGGTGACGGAAAAGGCTACTTATTTCCGCCTCAATGTGACGGCACAGCCGAAGAAACTGACGGCACATATCGGAGGGAAGAAAGTGAAACTGACTCCGGTGTCTTCTTTGGAGGCATTGCAGAAGGGAGAAAATATATATTATTATGAAGCCGCTCCGGAATTGAACCGTTTTGCCACTCCGGGCAGTGAGATGGCCCGTGTGCAGGTGGTGAAGAATCCGGTGATGCACGTCAAGCTGGCAGCAGTGGATGTGACACGGAATGAAGTGACGCTGGAAGTGAAAGGTTATGTGTTTGCTCCAGCAGAAAAACTGCGGGTCAGCCAGGGGGCATTGGCCACTCCGGAACCGCAGGTCACGGAAGAGAATACCGGGGCTTATACGCTGACTCCTTCCTGGAAGAAGGTGGACCATGCCGATTATTATGAGATTGAGTACAACGGTATGCTGTATAGTACCATCCGGGATACCCGACTGTTGTTTGAAGACCTCCGTCCGGAAACGACCTGTACATTTAAGGTGCGTGCGGTGAATGCTTCGGGTGTATCCGACTGGGCAACTGTCACTGCCACCACGAAGCCCGATCCGCTGGAATTTGCCATCCGGGGTATTACGGGCGAAACGACTTGTCCGAACCAGGGAGGTCAGGAAGTGAGCAAACTCTTTAATTTTGATGAAGGGGATGCATGGCATACGCAATGGAGTGCCCAGGCCGTTCCATTCGATTTGATTGTGGATTTGAACAGTGTGAACCAGCTCGACAGGTTTGAATACCTGCCTCGGCTGGATGCCGGAAACGGTACGCTGGGTAAGGGTACGGTATATTATAGTATGGACAAATCCAACTGGCACGAAGCCGGCACGTTCGACTGGAAGGGTAGTGATGTGAAGACCTTTGCCTTTACCGAACATCCGACCGCACGCTATCTCAAGCTGTCGGTAACCTCGGCCGTAGGTAATTATGGCTCCGGTCGTGAATTGTATGTCTTCAAGGTGCCGGGTTCGGAAAGCTATATTCCGGGCGACATCAACCTGGATAAACTGGTGGACGAGAATGACCTGACTTCTTATATGAACTATACAGGCCTGCGTCGGGGAGATTCTGATTTTGAGGGATATATCAGCAAGGGCGACTTGAACGGTAACGGCCTGATTGATGCGCATGACATTTCTGCTGTAGCCGTACGGCTGGAGACGGGTGTCAGCAGCCGTCAGGTACCAGCAGTGGCCGGAGAGATTCAGATAGTTCCTTCAAAGAAAGTGTACAATGAAGGGGAAACGGTGGAAATCCGGGTATCCGGTAAAGGATTGCGTTCTGTCAATGCCCTCAGTTTCGCACTGCCTTATGACCCGCAGTTGTTGGAGTATGTAGGGATAGAGGGCACAGGCATGAAGGAAATGCGGAACCTGACCAACGACCGCTTGCACACTAACGGGACAAAGGCTTTGTATCCCACGTTCGTAAATACGGGAGAAAAGCCTTACCTGGAAGGGGATGCGGAACTGATGACCATCCAATTCAAGGCTAAGCAGAAACAAAAACTGAATTTGAAGGTACTGGATGGCATGTTGGTAGACAAGTACATGAATACCGTAAAATTCTGATGGAATGCAGGTCACGCGGCTGGAATGGGCCGTGTGACCTGTTACCATAAAAAAGTGATTCTTCCTATTAAATGGAAAGAATCACTTTTTTATGGAGGTAATGGAACTTAAATTTTCAGTCCATCCAGAATTTGTGCATAAATGGAAATGGCCTCTTCAATTTCGCTGACCAGCACATATTCATCTGCCGTATGTGAGCGGGAAGATTTTCCCGGGCCAATCTTGACAGACGGGAAAGGCATCAGCGCTTGGTCGGACAGAGTTGGAGAGCCAAACGGAGTCTTTCCGAGTTCTATTGCCCGTTTTACAAACGGATGGTCTGCCGGAATGCTTGATGAGTTGAGGCGGAACGAGCGAGCTTTTGCTTCACTTTGTATGTGCTTTCCGATTTCGGTAAACAGTTCTTCGTTGGAATAGCATTCGTTGCTTCGGATGTCTACCACGATGCTGCACACATCTGGAATGACATTGTGTTGCGTACCGGCATTGATTTGAGTCACGCTCATTTTGACCGGGCCCAGCAGCGGTGATTCCTTGGGGAACTGGTAGGTACGGAACCATTCAATGTCCGGCAAGATTTTATAGATGGCATTTTCTCCTTCGTTTCGGGCAGCATGTCCGGATTTTCCTCGTGCGGTAACATCGAGTACCATCAACCCTTTTTCTGCAATGGCCGGGTGCATTTCCGTGGGTTCTCCTACTACTCCTAAAGCAATAGGAGGCAGCTGGTGAAGTACGCTTTCAATGCCGTTCTTTCCAGAGACTTCTTCTTCGCACGATGCCAGGTAAATCAGGTTGTAGCTCTGGGTTGTCATGCTGAGATAGCGGTACACTTGGAAAAGAGCCACCACACTGGCTCCCGCATCGTTGCTTCCCAGTCCATATAGTTTCCCATTCTCGTTTTTAGGAGTAAATGGCTGCTTCCTCCATCCACTCACCGGTTTGACTGTATCGATATGTGAGTTCAGCAGGATGGTCGGTTTCTGCATATCAAACATAGGGCTGATACACCAGACATTGTTGCCGGAACGTCCAGTCATAATACCGGTTTCTTCTATGTAATTTTGCAGGAAGTCGGCTGCTGCATCTTCTTCCCGGCTGATAGAGGGAATTCCAATCAGTGAATGCAGCAGAGTCAGCGCTTCAGATGTGTAGTAACCTGTATCTATCATAAATATAATCTGTTTTAGATTCCCTGCAAAGATACTCTTTTTTGTGAGAAAAGTTTTAGGTGGACAAGACATTCCAAATAAAATCTTATATTTGCAAAAGAAATAATAAAATGAAGAAAAGATAGATGACTAATTCATATTTGTCCCGGCTTGTGCGGCGACAAGCAGAAAAATATGGGGAAAAAGTTGCCTTAAAATACCGTGATTACACCACAGCTACTTGGATTCCTGTTTCCTGGAACAGATTTGCGGATCTTGTGGATGATGTAGCAAGAGCTTTTGTGGCGGCAGGAGTGTCCATTCAAGAAAATGTAGGAGTTTTTTCACAGAATAAGCCGGAGTGTTTTTATGTAGATTTCGGAGCTTTCAGAAGCCGGATTGTGACGGTACCTTTGTACGCCACAAGTTCTGAGGCACAGGTGCATTACATCGTAGAGGATGCCGGTATTCGGTTTTTGTTTGTCGGCGAACAATACCAGTATGATGTGGCCTATCGGGTGCAGAGTTTGTGTCGTTCCTTGAAAAAAATTATTATTTTTGACCCGGAAGTGAAACGGGTAGAGGGAGACTGCAATTCAATTTATTTTTCTGATTTCCTGAAAGTAGGAGAGGAAGAAAAATGGCAGAGTGAGGTGGAGGAACGTACCGCTACGTCTTCGCCGGAAGATTTGGCCAATATCTTGTATACGTCGGGAACTACGGGTGACTCCAAAGGAGTGATGCTGCATCATTTCAATTACGAAGCTGCTTTTAAAGGGCATAATGCCCGTCTTACAGAGCTCGGAGAGAATGATGTGGTCATGAATTTCTTGCCTTTTACGCATATCTTTGAGCGGGGATGGGCTTTCTATTGTCTGCATAGAGGATGTATGCTGTGCATTAATCTGAAACCGCAGGATATCCAGAAAACCATCAAAGAAATTCGTCCGACCGCCATGTGCAGTGTACCACGCTTTTGGGAAAAGGTATATGCCGGTGTACAGGAAAAAATCAATGAGACTGCCGGATTGAAGAAAGCCCTGATGCTGGACGCGCTGCGAGTTGGAAAGGAACATAATATCACGTATCTGATGAACGGGAAAACACCTCCCACCGTGTTGCACATGAAATATAAATTCTATGAACGGACTATTTACAGTCTTTTAAAGAAAACCATCGGCATTGAAAATGGGAATTTCTTTCCTACTGCAGGAGCTGCCATACCGGAAAAGGTGGAGGAGTTTGTGCATTCTGTGGGAATTAATATGATTGCCGGATACGGCTTGACGGAAAGTACGGCCACGGTTTCCTGTGAATGGAAGGGAGATTTCCGGATTGGAAGTGTCGGACGGGTATTGCCGGGAGTAGAGGTCCGTATTGGGGAGAATAATGAGATACAGCTTCATGGAGGAACCATTACCAAAGGGTATTACAAGAAGGAGGCGATTACCAAGCAGGCTTTTACGGAAGACGGCTGGTTCCGGACGGGAGATGCTGGCTACATGAAAGATGGATTTCTGTATCTGACCGACCGTATCAAGGATCTCTTCAAGACTTCCAACGGAAAATACATTGCTCCACAAGCCATTGAAACCAAGTTGGTGGTAGACCGTTACATTGACCAGGTAACCATCATCGCCGACCAGCGTAAGTTTGTGTCTGCCTTGATTGTGCCGGAATATGCACAGGTGGAGAAATTCGCTCGTGAACATCACATTGCTTTTACCAACCGGAAGGACTTGCTGGAAAATCCGCAGATTGTGGAACTTTTCAGACTTCGTATCGATACCCTTCAGCAGGAATTTGCCCACTATGAGCAGGTGAAGCGCTTTACGCTATTGCCGGAACCGTTCAGTATGGAGCGGGGAGAATTGACCAATACTTTGAAGTTGAAACGTGCGGTGGTGGCCCGGAACTACAAAGATATCATCGATAAAATGTATGAAGAAAATGTCGGTTAAATAGCTGGCTTTTATATACAGGCACTCTTTCAAGGGTGCCTGTTTTTTATCTTTAAAGAAGATAGGATGCGCCTTGGCATAGTCAAATTTAGAAAACTGCGTTTTCTATTTGCCTCTGCGCTCGGCTTTCACTATCTTTAGAGAAGATAGGATGCGCCTCGGCATAGCCAAATTTAGAAAACTATGTTTTCTATTTGTCTCTGCGCTCGGCTTTCACTATCTTTGCAGCGAGAAAAAATAAACGGACTAATTTATCGTATTTTATGATTACCATAGAGCAACTGAAAGACATTAAGGAGCGTACGGAGGCTCTGCACCGTTATTTGGATATTGACGGGAAGAAGATACAAGTAGAAGAGGAACAGCTTCGTACGCAGGCACCCGGTTTTTGGGACGACCAGAAGGCTGCCGAAGCGCAGATGAAGAAAGTAAAAGCTTTGCAACAGTGGATTACCGGTTATCAGGAGGTAAAGACGCTGGCAGATGAATTGCAGTTGTCTTTCGATTTCTACAAAGACGAACTGGTGACGGAAGAGGAAGTGGATGAGGCTTATGCAAAGGCGCTCTCGGCTGTGGAAGCACTGGAGCTGAAGAATATGCTTCGCTCGGAGGCCGACCAGATGGACTGTGTGCTGAAAATTAATTCAGGTGCCGGAGGTACGGAAAGTCAGGACTGGGCTTCCATGTTGATGCGTATGTACATGCGCTGGGCAGAAAGCAACGGATATAAATTGTCGGTGGCCAACCTTCAGGAAGGCGATGAAGCCGGCATCAAGACGGTGACGATGAACATTGAAGGGGCCTATGCGTATGGTTACCTGAAAGGGGAGAACGGTGTACACCGTCTGGTTCGTGTGTCGCCTTATAATGCACAAGGTAAACGAATGACTTCGTTTGCTTCCGTCTTTGTCACTCCGCTGGTGGATGATTCTATCGAAGTAACAGTTGAACCCGCTCGTTTGTCATGGGATACCTTCCGAAGCGGAGGTGCCGGTGGACAGAACGTAAATAAGGTAGAATCAGGTGTACGTTTGCGTTATCAGTATAAAGACCCTTATACCGGTGAAGAAGAAGAAATCTTGATTGAAAATACGGAAACTCGTGACCAGCCGAAGAATAAGGAGA
This sequence comes from Phocaeicola fibrisolvens, assembly GCF_025567125.1. NCBI lineage: Bacteria > Pseudomonadati > Bacteroidota > Bacteroidia > Bacteroidales > Bacteroidaceae > Phocaeicola > Phocaeicola fibrisolvens. The sequence goes on from NZ_JAOQJI010000008.1 coordinate 41,516, forward strand.
ATGCCATGCGTCAGTTGCGCTCTATCCTTTATGACAAGGAATTGAAGCACCGTATGGAAGAACAGGCCAAGGTGGAAGCCGGAAAGAAGAAAATCGAGTGGGGCTCACAGATACGAAGTTATGTATTTGATGACCGTCGTGTGAAAGACCATCGTACCAACTATCAGACTTCCGATGTGAATGGGGTGATGGATGGAAAAATAGACGGTTTCATCAAAGCCTATCTGATGGAATTTTCAGACAGCGAAATGTGATAAACTTAGCGGAAAATCCGCATCTTTTGTTTGTCTTTTTGCAGAGAAGTTGTAATTTTAGGGTTGTAAATCTAAAAATAAGAACTTATGGGACGCAACAGAACTGTGAAAAGACAAAATTTTGAGAAACGTGAAGAAGAGAAAGCCAATAGACTGTTCAAGATGATTTGTATTGTCTTGATTCTATTGGCTATTTTAATGATTGTAGGCTATACATTGGCTTCTTGAAATTGTTGATGGAATATGCCGCAGGAAATAGAACGTAAATTCTTGGTGCGCGATGATTCTTATAAGTCGATGGCTTATGGGAAAAAGCGCATCAAGCAAGGATACATCTGTAGTGAAAGAGGACGTACGGTGCGGGTGCGCATTCAAGATGGAGAAGGATATCTGACCATCAAGGGACCTTCGGATGCTGCAGGTATGAGCCGGTATGAATGGGAGCATTTGTTGCCTTTGCAGGAAGCAGAGGAATTGATGAGACTTTGTGAGCCGGGCATGATTGACAAGACGCGTTACCTGGTACGAGCGGGTGACCATGTGTTTGAAGTGGATGAGTTTTATGGGGAGAACGCGGGGTTGGTTGTGGCCGAGGTGGAACTGACCGGCGAGAACGAATCTTTTGTTCATCCTCCTTTCTTAGGGAAGGAAGTGACGGGGCAGGTGAAATACTATAATTCGTTTCTGATGAAGTTTCCCTATCGAAAATGGGCTGAAAACCTTCCTGAAAACTGTCAGAGGAAGGGGTAAAAACTCTCAATTGACAGTTTTTACCCGTTTGAATGCCAGATTTTGTGAAGGCTTCTCTTCTTTTTTCAGTTAGTTTTGCAATGTCAAAAAACAAAACAGACAAAATACAGACATTGTTTCAATTAAAAAAAGAAAAGAAAAAAATTATGAAAACGGCAACTTTTGCTCAGAATCTGTTGAGCATGCAGACAGAACTACTTCATTTCGCTTATAAGCTGACGGCTGACCGTGAGGAAGCGAATGACCTTCTCCAGGAGACTTCCCTGAAGGCGCTGGATAATGAGGAAAAGTATGTAGCGGAAACGAACTTCAAGGGATGGATTTATACCATCATGCGTAATATATTCATTAATAATTATCGCAAGACATTGCGCGACCAGACGTATGTAGACAATACCGACAACCAGTTTTTCTTAAACTTGGGAGTGGATATTGAAGATGATTCTATGCAGGGGTCTTACGATTTAAAGGAAATGCGCCGTATTGTGAATGCATTGCCCAAGGAATATCGTGTACCTTTTGCCATGTATGTGTCTGGTTTCAAATATCGTGAAATCGCAGATAAATTGAATCTTCCTCTGGGTACGGTGAAGAGTCGTATTTACTTCACTCGTCAGAGATTGCAGGAAGACTTGAAAGATTTCCGATAACAGATGATGATAACTCTCTATCTTTAAAAATAATAATATATTTTGTAGACGCCGGTAACTGTGAAAGTCCCCGGCGTTTATTTTTATATGAGATATCAGTTTATTTCTTCGAGTGGAATTTTTTTCGGATAAACGGACGGTATAGGTAGTAACCGGCTAGTGAGGCGAGGAGTACTCCGATGCAATTGGCTGCGAAATCCATCCAGTCGCCACTTCGGTTTTCTGTGCAACAAGATTGCAGAATCTCAATGGTTCCGCTCATCAGGATGGGCAGCAAGATGCTACCCACAATTAAATGGCTTTTTTGGATGTGGGAATGGCGTATCAAATATTCTATCCACAATAGCGAACTGAGTCCTCCGTACATACAGATGTGAACCACCTTGTCAAAATTGTTGATTTCGTCCAGTTGAGTTTGGGGAGGAGTGAAGAAGGAAAGAAACCAAATCACAAGGATAACCAAAATAGAAAATGGATAATGTCTGAGTATATGCATTTTGAGTAATACTTTAATTTTTTCTGCAAAAATACGATATTTTTTGTACTTTTGTTTCCTGTTTGAAGTCTAATTATAATAAAAAAGACGTATGCAGCATAAAAATGAAAGAGTTAGTTTCGGTAGTAAACTAGGAGCGATACTGGCAGCCGCAGGTTCAGCGGTAGGTTTGGGTAATATCTGGCGTTTCCCGTATGAGACAGGGAACCACGGTGGGGCTGCATTTATTTTGATTTATCTGGGTTGTGTCGTAATTTTCGGACTTCCCATTATGATTGCGGAATTCACCATCGGACGCCGTTCTAAAGCTTGTACAGGGGGGGCTTATGAGACGTTGGCTCCGGGAACAGCTTGGAAATGGGTAGGGTATGCCGGTGTACTGACCGGATTCCTGATTCTGGGTTATTATTCGGTGGTAGCCGGGTGGACATTGGAATATGTCTGGCAGGCGGTTACCGGCGGTTTATCCGGTAAAACATCTGACGAATATGTGACCATGTTTCAGGATTTTTCTCAACAACCATTCCGACCTCTTCTTTGGTTGTTTGTGTTTATGTTTGCGACACACTTTGTGATTGTAAAAGGGGTGAAGGACGGAATTGAGAAATCTTCTAAAATCATGATGCCTCTGTTGTTTATCTTGGTAATTCTGTTGGCCGGATGTTCGGTAATGTTGCCAGGGGCAGAAAAAGGTGTCAAATTCTTGTTGCATCCTGATTTCAGCAAAGTGACTCCGGATGTTTTCTTGGGGGCTATGGGACAAGCCTTCTTTTCCTTGAGTCTGGGGATGGGATGTCTGTCTACGTATGCTTCTTATTTTGGAAAGGAAACTCGTTTGGGACATACGGCTTTGAGTGTGGGGCTGATAGATACCTGTGTAGCAGTATTGGCGGGACTGATTATTTTTCCGGCTGCCTTTTCTGTGGGAATTCAGCCAGATGCCGGCCCTTCATTGATTTTCATCACTTTACCCAATGTATTTCAGCAGGCTTTTTCGGGTGTGCCTCTGTTGGCATACATCTGTTCCATCGCCTTTTATGTATTATTGGCGCTGGCAGCCCTGACTTCAACAATCTCTCTTCATGAAGTATCTACTGCTTTTCTGCACGAAAAATTTCATTTTACGAGAGGGCGTTCGGCTTGTATCGTAACAGGAGGCTGTCTGATTATTGGCATTGTTTCATCGCTTGCCTTGGGTGAGTGGAACAATGTAAAAATTGCCGGATTGAATATGTTTGATGCTTTGGATTATTTGACGGCTAAGATTATGCTCCCTGTATGCGGTATGTTTGCCGCTATTTTTGTGGGCTGGATACTCGATAAGCATATTGTAAAGGGAGAAGTGACTAATTATGGCAAGTTGAAAGCTCCTTATTACCCCGTGTATCTGTTGATTCTTCGCTTTGTGGCTCCGATTGGGATTTTGGCCATATTTATGAATGAATTAGGTTTGCTGCGGGGGTGATGTGGAAAGACTTCTTTTACTATTCGAAATCTGAGCGCAGGGTAATTCTGTTTCTTCTGGCTCTGCTGGTGGTGACCGGAGGTGGATTGTGGGTATGGAGGTATGCCTATCCTCCGGTACAAGTACGCTCTGAAAGCTGCGTGGAAATAGATTCTTTCCTTGCAGGCGTGAAAAAACGAGAAGCGGCGTATGCAGTTCGTAGTAAAAGAAAATCGGAGAGTCGGCCCGTCGTCCTTTTTGACTTTGACCCTAATACGGCCGATTCAGTGGAACTTCGAAGCTTGGGTCTGCCGGCTTTTGTCGTTCGCAATATCCTTCATTACCGGGAAAAGGGTGGGGTGTTTCGTACTTCCGACGCCTTTGCCAAGATTTACGGATTGAAGAAAGAACAGTTTCTTCAATTGAAACCTTATATTCAGATTGCCCCTCGTGAGACAGCGAAACAAGATTCTGTCCGTTTAAACACGTCGGTTCAGAAAAATGCCGGATGGGTAGAAAAATATGCATCGGGAACAGTGGTGTCGTTGAATGAGGCAGATACCAGTCAGTTGAAGCGGGTTCCTGGCATTGGCAGCGGACTCGCTAAGATGATTGTGGCTTACCGTGATAAACTGGGAGGATTTACCCATCTGGAGCAACTACAGGAAATTCCGCATGTAGATACGTGTTTGAACAAGTGGTTTGTGGTGAAAGGCGTTCCGTTCCGTATGATCAGGGTGAATAAAGACGGGCTGGAGAAGCTTCGGAATCACCCTTATATGGATTTTTACAAGGCTCGGGCTATATTGGAATATCGTCGTAAGCGTGGGAAAATAAAAGGTCTTTCCCGGCTTTCTTTGTTTGAAGAGTTTACCGAGAAAGACCTTCGTCGTCTGACTCCTTATTTATCGTTTGAATAAAAAAGATTATTTACGGGTATATCCAGCGGCTTCTGCAATCTTTACCGGAATCTCAGTATTGTCAATGCGGTTTTGGAACTTTTCGGCTCCTGCTCCAATCGCAAAAACGGGTACATAACCTGCGGAATGTCCTCCGCTGGTCCATCCTGTCAGGGCAATTTCGTCGATGATACGTTTGGCTTCGGCTGCAAGGGGTTCATCTTGTGCATATTCGCTCTTTTCCATTTTCGCCTGCTGGTTCTTCAGACTCTGTTCGTAAACCGTTCGGAGGCGGGCCTCTTGTGCATCGGTCAGTTTGATTTTATCCCAAAATCCGAAATTGTCCTTCAATGCTTGTTGCACGGCTTCCCAGCTTACCTGATTATGAGTCTTGATACGGAGTTGGTTAATCATCCGCGTGAATCCATTTTCGCTTACTTTCTGATTTTTGAGAACTTGTAAGTTCAGTTGATACGGACCTTTTCCCAGTACAAAACCACCGGTTTCGTGATCGGCTGTAATGACGATTAAGGTTTCGTCCGGGTGCTGTGAATAGAATTCATAAGCTACTTTAATGGCATTATCAAAATCCATGATTTCATGGAATACGGTGGCTGCATCGTTGCTGTGACATGCCCAGTCTATTTTACCTCCTTCTACCATCAGGAAGAAGCCTTTTGATAAATCCTTGGAAAGGAAATTAATGGCAGAGCGGGTGATTTCCTGTAGCGTCATGTCACCTTTCTTTCGGTCAATAGCATAAGGAATGGCCGTACGGTCGGTTTTGGAAGAGGCTTCCGGTTGCAGTAGAATCATCTTCTCAGCTTTCTTGCTTTTTTTAAGGTAATCTTTGTAACCCCGTGCTATGGTATATCCGTATTGGTCAGCCATTTGGTAAAGATTTTCGGCCTGTGGATTGTTTTTATCTTCTGGCTGCAGAAAATCGGAACCGGCATAAAAATCGAATCCTGTTTTATATAGGTCGGTTCCAATGGCATAATAACTGCTTCTTCCGGCTGCATGGGCATAAAAAGCGGCTGGGGTAGCATGGTCGACACTTACACTAGTGGCCACACCGACCCGACATCCTTTGTCTTTTGCCCATGTGGCAATGCTGTATACGGGAGTCTGCAAGTCTTTCAAGACTCCGATGGCTCCGTTTTTTGTCTTGTTTCCTGTAGCCAAAGCCGTTCCAGCTGCAGCAGAGTCTGTAACCCCATTGGTTGCAGAGAAAGTTGTGGCCATAGTGGCATAGGGGAATTGTGTAAATTGCAGCGGGGTGATACCGATTTTTTCTTCCAGTTCCCCAAGGTAAAGTTCTGTTCCTTGTACTTGGTTAACTCCCATTCCATCTCCGATGAAATAGAATACATACTTGGCTTGCTGTGCATCTAGCTGACAGAAGGACAGTAGGATGAACATAAAAGCGATAGATAGTTTTTTCATGATGCTATAAGTTGAGTTTTCTCCGCGAAAATAAAGAAAAAAGCGGTTTCTTGCTTCTTTTTAAAGAAAAGATGAAAAAAAAGGGAAACGTTTTTGCCTTCTTTCATTTTTCATAAGTGAAGATATTACATTCTTCTAAATTTTATATTATGGAAAAAAGAATTTTAACTGGGGCATGTATGGTTTTGTCCTTGTTGGCTGCTTGCCAGCAGAAAGAGTCTTTACAGGAAATGAACAATCATCCTGTTGTCAATTTGGAAGCATCGGTCTATACTCTGGGAAATACGTCCAGGACAGTGACGGATGAGTCTGGTAGTACCACTTTCTCAGAAGGAGATGAACTGGGCTTTTTTATGCCTGGGGAAACAGAGTCTGTGAAATGGACATTAACAGGGAGTAAATGGGTCTCCGAGTCTTCGTTAGCATGGAAAGATAAGGTCAGCAGTTTTACGTTTTGTGCTTTCTATCCTTATGGGGAGGGAACAGCTACTTGTGACAATATTCCTATGCCGGATTTAAGCAAACAGCAAGGTACGTTGGCCGGTTTGGGAACTTTTGATTTCCTTTCAGCACGTTGTCAGACCAGTTATAAAGAAACAGACAATGGCACAGTCTCTTTTACGGGAGCTTCTTCTTTTCAGCATGTGTACAGTTTGGTGTCCATTACCATTAAAAAAGATTTGCCTACAGAGAATGTGTTGCTAAATAAAGCTACTTTTCAAGGACACAATTTGTTTAGTCGCAGTACTTATCATTTTGGAAAGTCGGCTGGAGAGGATGGGCTTTCTTTCATTGAATCGTCTTTAGTACATGCGTTGACCTTTCAGTATGAAGAACCTGTCAGCATTTCCGAGGAATCGGGATATACTTTGCACCTCTTGTGCAATCCTGCAGAACTGACAGAAGATTCAGAATTTTCCATTGCTTATCAGCGTGACGGTATAGCTCATACGGCTTCGACAAAGAAATTGGGAAAACAATTTAATGCGGGTAAATATTATCGGTTCGTGTTAAGATTGACAAAAGAAGAACTGAAGCTGGAAGGCAGTGAGATTTCCGACTGGGTTTCTGAAGAACTTCCAGAAATAGCTGTGGATGAAATACCGGCATAAGCTAACCCACCTTGTTCCTTAATGTGATTTCCGGGAAGGTGAATCCTTCCCGGATTTTTCGTCAGATTGTTTATCTCTTGAAATGGATTTGTCATGATTCTCAGAAAAAACATGTAACTTTGCGCCCTTAAATAGGACAACAATCAATTTCAAGTTCGTTAATAAAATGAAAGCACTCAAGGAACGCATCATTCGTGATGGAAAATGCTTTGAAGGAGGAATCCTCAAAGTCGATAATTTTATTAATCATCAGATGGATCCTATCCTGATGAAGTCGATGGCGGTAGAGTTTGTACGTAGATTTGCCAGTACGAAAATCAACAAAATTCTGACCATAGAGGCCAGTGGTATTGCACCTGCTATCATGGTGGGCTACTTGTTGGAGCTTCCGGTGGTATTTGCAAAAAAGAAACAACCTAGCACCATGGAGAATATGTTGACGACTACAGTGTATTCTTTTACGAAAGGCCGTACGTATGATGTGTGTGTCAGCAAGGATTACTTGTGCCCTGGCGACAAAGTGTTGTTTATTGATGATTTCCTGGCAAACGGAAATGCAGCCAAAGGCATTATTGATTTGGTTGCAAAAGCCAATGCAGAACTGGTAGGTATGGGATTTTTAATTGAAAAGTCTTTCCAGCATGGAGGAGATTATCTGAGAGAACAGGGAATTCATGTGGAATCATTGGCCATTATTGAAAGTTTGGACAATTGTCAAATCAAAATAAAAGATTGATTTTTGGATGGAACAAGAACAACAGAATGGAGCCCAGAGTGCCGGGCTTATTTACGGGCTGAATGATCGTCCGCCTTTGAAAGATGCTATTTTTGCGGCTCTGCAGCATCTGCTTGCTATTTTTGTAGCGATTATAACCCCTCCGTTGATTATTGCAGGAGCATTGAAACTGGATTTGGAAACTACCGGTTTTTTGGTTTCCATGGCACTTTTTGCGTCTGGAATATCTACTTTTATTCAATGTCGGCGAGTTGGTCCAATTGGTTGTGGATTGCTGTGTATACAAGGAACCAGTTTCTCTTTCATCGGTCCGATTATTTCTGCCGGGCTGACAGGAGGGCTCAGTGCCATATTCGGAGCTTGTATCGTCGCTTCATCGGTAGAGATGCTGATTAGCCGGATTCTGAAATATACACGTCGGGTAATTACTCCATTGGTTTCGGGTATTGTGGTGACATTGATTGGCATGAGTCTGATAAAAGTCGGTATATCGGCGTGTGGGGGTGGAGCAGCTGCTCAGGCAGATGGAACGTTTGGAGCTTTCCATCATATAGGACTGGCCGCTTTGGTACTGGTTTTGATTATTTTCTTTAACCGCAGTTCCAATCGTTATTTACGAATGAGTTCGATTGTTATCGGACTGGTTGTGGGATATGTACTGGCCTGGGCTTTGGGAATGGTCGATTTTTCGGCAGTACAAAGTTATGGGGGGGTTAATATTCCCATTCCCTTCCGATACGGTATATCGTTTGATATTTCAGCTATTATCGGGTTGGCTTTGGTCTATCTGATTACAGCCATTGAGGCTTATGGAGATATTACTGCAAACTCTTTGATTTCTGGAGAACCTGTGGAAGGGGAGACTTTCGTCAAGCGTGCGTCGGGTGGTATTCTGGCTGATGGATTTAATTCCATGCTGGCAGGCTTTTTCAATTCTTTTCCAAATTCCATTTTTGCTCAGAATAACGGTATGATTCAATTGACTGGAGTGGCCAGCCGTTATGTGGGATATTTTATTGCAGGTTTCCTTATTTTACTGGGATTGTTTCCCGCAGTCGGGTTGGTATTTTCATTAATGCCTGAGCCGGTATTAGGAGGGGCTACCTTGTTAATGTTTGGTACGGTAGCTGCTGCGGGTATCCGAATTATTTCTTCACAGAAAATTGACCGTAAGGCTACATTGGTCATGGCACTGAGTTTCTCGTTTGGTTTGAGTGTGGAACTTGTACCGGATATATTATGTCAGCTTCCGGATACATTGCGTAACATATTTTCTTCAGGAATAACGACGGGAGGTTTGACCGCGATTCTAGCAAATCTGTTGATTCAGATAAAGGAGTGATATAAATGATATATAAAAAAACTCCGCTTCTCCTTAAAAGGAGCGGAGTTTTTTATTAGAAGGTCTTATGTTTATTTGACTTCGATAACCTTACTAGCTTGTGCTTTTTCTTCGTTCATCTTCTTGGGCAGATCAATAGTCAATACACCGTCGTTTACGGAAGCATTGATTTTTTCTTTTTCTACGTCATCAGGGATAATCATAGATTGTTCGAATTTGCTATAAGAGAATTCGCGGCGCAAGTATTTCTTGTTCTCGTCTTTGTTCTCATTTTTCTTTTCCATTGAGATGGTAAGTGTGTTGTCGTCAGCCAGCTGTACATGGAAGTCATTTTTTGTCATGCCGGGAGCTGCCAATTCAACTTTGTACTCTTTCTCGCTTTCAATTACGTTGATTGCAGGAGCAGTACTGTTGGCCTTTACCATCCAGTCGTTATCAAAGAAATCATTAAAGATACTTGGTAACCAGTTCTGATTGTAATTTTTTCTAGTCGGCATCATAGTTGTAATCTCCTATCATTAAGTTCTTTATTTATCATTTTTTTCTTGTGGAGGGTTTCTGCTTTCGCTTCCGCGATCCACTTAGGAGAGTGCAAAACCTGTACCTGTTTTGTGTAGGTGTACCCAAAAGGATTCGGATTTTAATTTCTGTTTAACTAAGAGGCTTGTTTTTAAACTAAGGAAAACATTATTCGGTGACAAGAAGACAGAATGTGGACAATCTGACACAAATCAAGCTGTCATAGTTGCGTTGGGGAGGGAAAGCCTATCACATTATAGCATAAAAAAGGCCGTACAAATCAGTTACGGCCTCTTTTGTTGTATGATGAATAAATGTTAGCGTGTAGCAAATGCAGACTGGCTGTTCGCCTGACGTGCAGCAATCATGCCTTGCAGGTCGGGAGATACAGTTGTAGAAGTTCCGTCCTGCTGCTTAAATGTGATGGTCCCGTCTTCGTTCATGGTGATCAGCTCAAAAGTTTGTCCTTCTGCAGAAGCATTCCATGTATTCTTTTCTTTGTTGTAAATCAGGTTGAGCGGTTTGTCTTCTTCTCCTTTTTTGAGGATGGTATAACCGTCTTCATTGATGCGTACGAGATATTCTCCGTTTTCACCTTTTACGCTTTTTACGGAACCAACATTGTCGGCTAATGGGTTTGCTCCAGACCAGAACTCAATGGAGTTCAGTACGATGATATCTGCCAGATAAGCAACTTCATAAACAGGTACTATATGGAAAGCAAGGAACACGATTTCATTGACAAACTTGTTACCGATGCTGTTGTTCCAGTCTTTCAGACTGCTCCATAATCCGAAGGAACCTATACATGAAGAACATATAATGCTGCTGCTCAGAATCAGGCATGCAACAGAAATTTTGAATTTTCTCATATCTGCTTCAGTTTTGGGTTAATATTTAATCTGTATTGTCTTTTTAGTTATTACAATTTGTTACAAAGTTAGAAGTTATTTTGGATTATGAAAGAAAAGTGTAAAAAAATCGTATCTTTGCGTCGTTTTTTGTGAGAAATTAATGATTAAATAAACAATAGGATGAAAGAAAAGATTCAGAAGAGGTTGAGCGATTCGAAAGCAGCGCGTTGGACGGCGTTATTCATCGTCTCATTTACAATGATGTGTGGTTATTTCTTGACAGATGTGATGTCGCCTTTGGAAAATCTGTTGACAACAAAAGGAAGAGTGGTGTATTTTACAGATGATACTTCTATGCCGGCAGATAGTTTGATTGCGAAGGTACGACTGTTTTCGGCAGCAGAGATGCTTTCTGAGCCTGATCTTACAGTAGAAAAACTGGAAACGGGTGCGAAGCTGCAGTATTGCGAGGCGATAGGCGGAAAACAGGTCCCGGTAGAGAAGACCATTAGTTCGGTTGCTCGTGGAGAAGGCTGGTCAAGTACGGAATATGGATTCTTTTCTGGAGCTTATGGTTTGATTAATGTCTTTTTGCTGATGTTGTTCTTTGGGGGAGTGATTCTGGATAAGATGGGAATTCGTTTCACCGGTATCATGTCTTCAGGGTTGATGTTCGCAGGAGCTCTTATAAAATGGTATGCCCTTGCTACGGATTTTGGAGGAGCACAGTTGTTTGGTATGAATATGCAGGTAGTATTGGCTTCAGCTGGATTTGCGATATTTGGTATGGGTGCAGAAATTACCGGAATTACTGTTTCAAAGGTGATTGTCAAGTGGTTTGCAGGTAAGGAACTGGCATTGGCTATGGGGCTTCAGGTAGCCATGGCACGTATTGGTACGGCATTGGCATTGGCTGTCAGTTTGCCGGTGGCCCGTATGATGGGAAATGTATCTTATCCGGTGTTGTTTGGCGCCATTCTGTTGTGTGTGGGATTTGGTTCGTATTTGGTTTATTGCATGATGGACCGCAAAGAAGATGCGTCGGCTGAAGCAATTCGTATGGAAAGTGGCAAGAAAAAAGAGGATGGATTTAAAATGTCTGATTTGAAGCAGATTTTTTGCAGCAGAGGCTTTTGGTTGATTAATTTGCTTTGCCTGATGTTTTATGCAGGAGTATTTCCTTTCTTGAAGTTTGCGACTAAACTGATGATTTTTAAATATGATGTGCCGGAGTCTTTTGCAGGACTGATTCCTGCCTTGTTGCCTTTTGGTACGATTCTGCTTACGCCTGTATTCGGATCATTGTACGACCGTATTGGCCGTGGAGCTACGCTGATGATTATCGGATCAGTTATGCTGACAGCAGTGCATGTGCTTTTTGCACTTCCTATCATGAATTATTGGTGGTTTGCCGTAGTGGTGATGATTGTGCTAGGGATTGCATTTTCTCTGGTTCCTAGTGCCATGTGGCCTTCTGTGCCTAAAATCATTCCGATGAAACAACTTGGTTCTGCTTATGCTATTATTTTTTATATTCAGAACATTGGTTTAACGATGGTTCCTTGGCTGATTGGCTGGGTAATTGAACATTGGGCTACGCTTCGTAATGAGGCTGGCGTCATTACAGGTTATGATTATACAGCTCCGATGGTAATTTTTGCTATCTTTGGAGTTTGTGCGATAGTAATATCTTTGTTGCTGCGTGCTGAAGATGCAAAGAAACATTATGGCTTGCAGGAAGCTAATATGAAAAAATCATAATACAGGACAAAATAAAAGTAAGGGCCGGTTTTGCATAGATAAGAATCGGCTCTTTGCTTTATAAAATTTTAAAAAGAATCAGACAAAGGAACATACTGAGATATTCTAATCGTTTTCTCAAAAATTTTAAAGCCTTGTACATGTGAGCTTCTACTGTTCGTAAAGAAACTCCCATGATGTCTGCTATTTCTTTATTTTTCAGTTCATGCAGATAGCTTAGTTTGAAGATTTTTTGGCATTTGTCAGGAAGTTCACTGATTGCTGTGTGGATTTCTGCATGCAACTCTTTGTTTTCAATCATTTTTATCACCTCAGAATTGTCTGGCTGATAGAACTCCAAGCGGTGGCTGTGCAGTTCTTCTTCCATTGTGCAGTAATGGTCTACAACAGACCTGTGCTTCAACAGATTTAAGGCCTTTGTATATACTGAACGATATAGTAAAGCATGGATTTGTTCACCAACTTCAATGCTTTCTTTTCGTTTCCATAGTTCAGCAAACACATCTTGGACAATATCTTCGGCTTCTTCTTCCCCAACGAGACGTGTGGCGTAAAAAAGTAAGCTTGGATAATATTTGCGAAATAAAGAAATGTAGATGTCTTTAAAATTCTCTTCCATTAATTGCCGAACATAAAATGATGCCTTACAAAAGTAGTATATTAATTAATAATTCTCTAAATAGTTCTATAAATTTAAAACTATTATTGTTTTTTCGTTTTTTTATAGTATATTTTGAGAAATTTCTAATTTGATGCTAAGTGTTTTTGTTTTCATGACTGTTTTCCCTTAAATAGGACGGTTTATATTTTAAAATTATGAGAACGCTAAATTTGGGCATATTGTTTTTTATAATGGCTTTGGCTGCCTGTACTTCATCTGAACAAAGAAAAGAGGTAGATTATTCCTGTCTTGTAAATCCTTTTATTGGTACGGATTTTACGGGGAATACCTATCCTGGTGCACAGTTCCCATTTGGCATGGTGCAACTAAGTCCGGACAATGGACTTCCAGGTTGGGACCGGATTGCCGGATATTATTATCCAGACAGTACTATTGCCGGTTTTAGTCATACGCATTTATCTGGTACAGGCGCCGGAGATTTGTATGACATATCTTTCATGCCGGTCACTGTTCCGTATAAAGAAGCAGATGCGCCTTTGGGGATATATTCTAAGTTTTCTCATAAGAACGAAAAGGCATTTGCAGGCTACTATCAGGTTTGGCTGGAGGATTATAATATCAATGTAGAGCTTACGGCTACTCCTCGTTGTGGCATTCAGCGGTATACATTTCCTGCTGCTGAATCTGCTATATTTTTGAATCTGAGTAAGGCTATGAATTGGGATGAAACGTTGGATTCTTATGTAGAGGTTGTTGATTCCATGACATTGAGAGGATATCGTTATTCCAATGGTTGGGCTAGAAATCAGAAGATTTATTTTTATACTACAATTTCGAAGCCTTTTAAAAGTATTCAAATGGATACAGTTGCAATAAGTAAAGAAGGTCATCGGATTGGTACGGGTTATGTCGTCAGGTTGGATTATACCACTACGAAAGGAGAGCAGTTGTTGTTAAAAACTGCGATTTCAGGAGTCAGTATGGAAGGTGCTGAGAAAAATTGGAGAAAGGAGGCCCGGATGGATGATTTTGAGACGTATTTGAAAAAAGCGAAGGAATCATGGAACGAGGAATTAGGGAAAGTGGAGGTCCCTGAAGGAGATGAGAATGACAGAACGGTCTTTTATACGGCGCTTTACCATAGTATGTTGGCACCTACAATATATGATGATGTAGATGGACGTTATTATGGGCCTGATGGAAAAATACATACGAAAGAAGGATGGGTGAATTATAGCACATTTTCCTTATGGGATACTTATCGGGCACAGCATCCTTTATTTACTTTAATTCAGCCAGCCCGAGTGAATGATATGGTGAAATCATTCATTGCATTTTATGAACAAAATGGTCGGCTTCCAGTATGGAACTTTTATGGCAGTGAAACAGATATGATGATTGGGTATCATGCGGTATCGGTAATTGCAGAAGCTTACTTGAAGGGGATCGGAGATTTTGATCCTCAAAAAGCGTTGGAAGCATGTGTGCATACCGCCAATATGGACAATTATAGAGGGATTGGAGTCTATAAGGAAAAAGGATATATTCCTTATGACCTGACAGATGCATACAACAGTGAAAACTGGTCTTTATCTAAAACACTGGAATATGCCTATGATGATTATTGTATTGCACGAATGGCAGAAAAGATGGGTGAGAAAAAGCTTGCGGAAACATTTTATGCCCGTTCGCAGAATTATCGGAATGTATATAACCCGACTACATCGTTCATGCAGCCGAGGGCTTCAGACGGAAGTTTCTTGAAAGATTTTAATGCGGAAGACTATATTCCTTCTATAACTGAAAGTAATGGATGGCAGTACTTTTGGTCGGTGCAGCATGATATGAAAGGGCTGATTGAATTGTGTGGAGGAAAAAGCAGATTTGAAGAAAAATTAGACAGCATGTTTACCTTGCATGCAGCGAAAGACAAATTGCCTATTTTTAGTACAGGAATGATAGGTCAATATGCCCATGGTAATGAACCCAGTCATCATGTAGCTTATTTGTATAATCTTGTAGATAAGCCATATAAAACACAGAAATATATCACTGAAATTGTGCATGATTTATATCGGAATGCTCCTGACGGTTTGTGTGGAAATGAGGACTGTGGCCAAATGTCTGCCTGGTATGTATTTTCTGCCATGGGTTTTTATCCGGTAAATCCGGTATCCTGTGAATACGAGCTGGGAACTCCTTTGTTTCCGGAAGTAAAGGTGAATCTACCTGGAGGAAAAACTTTTAAGATTCTGGCAAAGGACGTTACGCGAGAAAAATGTTACGTGAAATCCGTTAAGTTGAATGGGAAACAGCTTCATCGGAGTTATATTACGCATGCAGAGATAATGGCTGGAGGAGTGTTGGAGTTTGAAATGACCGATTTGGCTTACTGATCTTTGTCGTGCAAGTAAGTGTTTTGTTTTGTTGAATTGTTTCTATATATGAGAAACATAGTAAGGTAAAAAGGTATGGACCAAGTGACTTATAATAAAATAAAAGATTTTTTGGATGGAAACTGTTCGGATGACGAGCGGCAAGATATTATAAAGTGGATTACTCGTTCGAAAGAGAATGAAAAAGTTTTTTTTCGTTGGGAAGAACTTTATTTTCTAGGAAAATTCAAGCAACCGAATATGAGAACGGCGGAAGAGAAACTGCTGAAACGCCTTGAAAGAGAAAGTGACAAACACAAGAAGGTGTTGAAAATGCGGTATGTTTTCCGTTATGCGGCAATGATTGTGGCTTTACTGGCTATTTCGTCTTTTGCGTTTTGGTACTTTATAGCCCCTCATGAAGAATGGAAGTTTGTGCAGACGGCGTCTGGGGAAACCAAAAATATTGTGCTGGAGGATGGTACAAAAGTATGGCTGAACGAGAATACAGCATTAAAGTATCCCAAACGTTTTTTAGGGAAAAAAAGAATGCTTGAACTTGACGGAGAAGCTTACTTTGAAGTTTCCAAGAATAAGCAGATGCCTTTTATTGTGGAAGGTCGGACAATGCAGATTGAGGTATTGGGGACTAAGTTTAATTTTAAAAACCGTACGGGGTGTCGTGTAGCAGAGGCTTCTTTGCTCGAAGGTGAGATAAGGGCTCGTGGAAATAAGGGGGAAGGCATGATACTGTTGTCGCCAGGACAAAGGGTGGAATTGAATGCAGCTACCAGACAAATGAAGGTTTTTGCAACGGATGCAGGAATCGATGCTGTGTGGCATGATAACCTGATTCCGCTTGACAATGCTAATATCTTCCGTATCACTTCTATTTTGGAAGAATTGTATGATGTGCAGTTCATCTTGTCGCCGGATATTGATAAAACAGTGACATATTCAGGGGTACTAGGTCGGAAGAAAAGTATTACAGAAGTTTTGGATATTCTGAAGGAAACCATCCATATAGATTATAAAATCCATAATAACACCATATTTATATCCACGAGATAATATGAAAATAAAGAATATGCTGACTGTGTGCTGCTGTGTTTTGACCTTGTTCGGATGTCAGCATCAAAATGTGATAACCAAGACAGAGGACTATGCCCGATGGGTCAATCTCTTCATTGGTACGGGTGGACATGGGCATACTTTTCCGGGTCCTGTGGTTCCTCATGGTATGATACAGCCTGGGCCTGATACCCGGATTGACGGATGGGATGCCTGTGCGGGTTATCATTATGCGGATTCTACGGTGAATGGCTTTTCTCATACACATCTCAGTGGAACAGGTTGTGCAGATTATGGCGATGTGCTGATTATGCCGACTGTAGGAGAACAAATGTATGAAGAACAAGAACTGAATAGTCAGCAATTACCTTACGCATCTTCTTTTTCACATAAAAATGAGACGGCTGTTCCTGGTTATTATTCCGTTTGGCTTGATCGTTATCATGTCAAGGCGGAATTGTCGGCTACTCCACGGGCAGCCATACATCGGTATACTTTTCCTTCTCATGCACATTCTGGGTTTATCGTGGATATGGATTATTCCATACAACGGCAGAAAAATCTTGACATGGCATTGAATGTACTTAGTGATACAGAATTGTGTGGAAGTAAAGAAACGCAATATTGGGCTTCCAATCAGAAGATTTATTTTTATGCTAAATTTTCAAAACCATTTAGTTACACAATCGTTTCGGATACATTGACAGACAGGAATGGACAGTCTTTTCCACGTTGCAAAGCGCTTTTGCAATTTGCAACGGCGAAAGATGAGCAAGTAATGGTGAAGGTCGGAATTTCTGCGGTGGATATAGAAGGAGCAAAAAACAATGTAAATGCAGAAATCCCTGACTGGAATTTTGAGAAAGTGAAATCGGAAGCTTACTCTGCATGGAATAATTATTTGTCGAAAGTGGAAATAACAACTACAGACAAAGATGAGAAAACAAAGTTTTATACGGCCTTGTATCATACGGCAATCAGTCCAAACTTGTGTACAGATACAGATGGACGTTATTTAGGTATGGACCTTAAGGTGCACCAAGGTCGTGTGGAAGAACCTGTTTATACTAATTTCTCTTTGTGGAATACGTTCAGGGCACTTCATCCACTTTTGTCAATTATTGCTCCTAAATTGAACAATCAGTTCATAAATTCGTTGTTATTAAAAAACCGTGAAGGAGGCATTCTTCCGATGTGGGATTTGGCATCCAATTATACGGGAACGATGATTGGTTATCATGCTGTCTCATTGCTTGCCGATGCTTATGTGAAAGGCTATGCAGATTTTGATTTGGATGAGGCCTATGGGGCTTGTTTGAGGGCAGCAGAATATGATACGACCGGTATACAATGTCCTTCTTCGGTGTTACCTTGTTTAATGCCTATGTCAAAATATTATAAGAATAAAATTGGATATATACCTTGTGACAGAGAGAATGAATCAGTGGCGAAGGCCTTGGAGTATGCGTATGATGATTTTTGCATTTCTATTTTGGCTGAAGCAGATAGTGATTTCAGAAATTATGAAAAATATAACAGATATGCGAAAGCTTATAAACTCTACTTCGATCCTGTTACCCGATTTATGCGTGGATTGGATTCAGAAGGAGAATGGCATACCCCTTTCAATCCTAGATTTTCGAATCACAGTAATGATGACTATTGTGAAGGGACAGCTTGGCAATGGACTTGGTTTGTGCCTCATGATATAGAAGGTTTAATTGATTTGATGGGAGGACAGCAAGCTTTTGTTGAAAAACTGGATTCATTGTTTACTGTAGATTCTACTATGGAAGGAAATCTGATTTCTGCGGATGTCACAGGATTGATTGGGCAATATGCACATGAGAATGAACCCAGTCATCATGTCATTCATTTATATAATTATGCAGGAAGACCTTGGAGAACCCAAGAGTTGGCAGATTATGTCTGCCGTAATCTGTATCGTAACGCTCCGGATGGACTGACTGGCAATGAAGATTGTGGTCAGATGTCGGCGTGGTATGTTTTGAATGCAATGGGCTTTTATCAGGTCTGTCCGGGAAAGCCTGTGTATTCTATTGGCAGGCCTTTGTTTGATAAAACAGTCATCAAGTTGGCAGATGGAAAGCGTTTTGTGATTAAAACAAAGAATAATTCGGTGAAGAATAAATATATAAAGTCGGCTACTTTAAACCAGCATCCGTTGCATACTCCATTTCTTACTCATGGGGACATCATGAAAGGAGGAATCTTGGAATTTGTAATGACCGATGTTCCCTCTACATGGGGACAATAAGGTGCAAGTTGGGCAATACAATAACTGAGAATAAAGATCCTTAAATTTATAATATGATGAAAAATATACTGTGTTTTATATTGTTATGTGCAGGTTTGTTGCCTGTCTTTTCGAAAGATTATACGGAATTTGTCAATCCTTTGGTAGGCACTCAGTCTACTTTTGAACTGTCTGCGGGGAACACTTATCCCGCAATAGCCCGTCCGTGGGGAATGAATTTTTGGACTCCACAGACAGGAAAGATGGGCGACGGTTGGCAATATACGTATACAGCCAACCGTATTTGTGGCTTTAAGCAGACTCATCAGCCCAGCCCATGGATGAATGATTATGGTCAGTTTTCCATCATGCCGATAACTGGTGCTCCGGTTTTTGAAGAAGGAAAGCGGGCAAGTTGGTTTTCACATAAGGCTGAAGAAGCCAAGTCCTACTATTATAAGGTTTATCTGGCGGATCATGATGTATTGGCAGAAGTCACTCCTACTGAGCGAGCAGCGATGTTTCGTTTTACGTTTCCGGAGAATCGTCATTCCTATGTGGTCGTGGACGCGTTCCATAAAGGAAATTTCAAAGAAGCACCTTATGTAAAAATAGATAAGGAGCATAATCGGATTGTGGGATACACCACTAGGAATAGCGGTGGTGTACCGGATAATTTCAAAAACTATTTTGTGGTGGAGTTTGACAAGCCATTTACTTATATGGCCACCGCTGCAGATACGGTTGTAGCTGAAAACGTATGTGAACTTCAAGCAGACCATTGTGGCGCTATTATAGGGTTTAGTACGCATAAAGGAGAAATTGTACATGCTCGTGTAGCTTCTTCTTTCATCAGTCTGGAGCAAGCGTTGTTGAATCTGAATGAACTGGGTGAGGATGACTTTGATACTTTGGTTGCGAAAGGAAGACAGTCTTGGAATGAAGTGTTGGGAAGAATTGAAGTGGATGGAGGAACGGTGGACCAATATCGCACGTTCTATTCTTGTCTTTATCGTTCGTTGTTGTTCCCGAGAAAATTCTATGAAGTAAATGCCTCAGGAGAAATCGTACATTACAGTCCTTATAATGGAAAAGTGTTGCCGGGATATATGTATACAGATACAGGTTTCTGGGATACATTCAGGTGTTTGTTTCCTTTATTAAACTTGGTGTATCCTTCTGTCAATAAAGAAATCCAGGAGGGATTGATGAATGCCTACAAGGAAAGCGGTTTTTTCCCTGAATGGGCAAGTCCAGGACACCGAGGTTGTATGATAGGAAATAATTCAGCTTCTGTATTGGTCGATGCATATTTGAAAGGCGTGAAGGTGGACGACGTTGCCACTTTGTATCAAGGCTTGTTGCATGGTGCCAATAGTGTACATCCACAGGTTTCTTCTACGGGTCGGTTAGGTTATGAGTATTACAATACCTTGGGATATGTACCCTATGATGTGAAAATCAATGAGAATGCAGCTCGTACTTTAGAATATGCCTACGATGACTGGTGTATTTACCAGCTGGCAAAAGCGTTGAAACGTCCGAAAAAAGAAATAGAACTGTATGCAAAGCGTGCGATGAATTACCGGCACTTGTTTGACAAAGAAACCTATCTGATGCGCGGTAAGAATAAGGATGGAAAATTCATGGAGCCTTTTTCTCCTTTAAAATGGGGGGATGCCTTTACCGAAGGAAATAGTTGGCATTATTCGTGGTCGGTATTTCATGATCCGCAGGGGCTGATCGACCTGATGGGAGGAGAAACCAACTTTGTGACAATGTTGGATTCTGTATTTTCGGTTCCTCCTGTGTTTGATGACAGCTACTATGGGCAGGTCATTCATGAAATTCGTGAGATGACCGTGATGAACATGGGCAATTATGCACATGGCAATCAACCTATCCAACACATGATTTATTTATATAACTATGCCCGTCAGCCCTGGAAGGCACAATATTGGCTGAGAAAGGTGATGGATACACTTTATTCGGCTACCCCCGATGGATATTGCGGTGACGAAGATAATGGCCAGACATCTGCATGGTATGTGTTTTCTGCATTGGGATTCTATCCCGTTTGTCCAGGGACAGAACAATACGTTCTAGGAACTCCTTTGTTTAAAAAAGCGGTATTACATTTGGAAAATGGAAAGAATGTGTGTATCTATGCAAATGAAAACTCTTCGGAAAATATGTATATTCATAGGATGGAATATAATAAAAAGGAATATACCCGAAACTATGTAACACATTCCGATTTGATGCAAGGGGGAACAATTGATTTTCAGATGTCATCTGTTCCTAACTATGAAAGAGGAATACAAATGGACGACGTCCCTTATTCCTTCTCAATTGAAAGAAAAAACCTTAAAAAATAATCTGATATGAATCATACAAGAAAAAAATCACCGATATCATGGGTTCCTACGGCTTATTTTGCCATGGGACTTCCTTTTGTGGTATTGAATATGGTTACCGTATTGATGTTCAAGGGCCTGGAAGTGGATGACAAATTGATAACCTTTTGGACTTCATTGATTCTTTTGCCTTGGACATTGAAACCTTTGTGGAGTCCCTTTTTGGAATTGTTCCGCACAAAGAAATTTTTTGTAGTAGTGACTCAATTGGTTACAGGAGTCACATTTGGGTTGGTTGCATTTTCATTGGGCCTTTCCCATTTCTTCAGTGTATCAATTGCTTTGCTGGCTGTAATCGCTTTCAGTGGAGCCACTCATGACATCGCTTGTGACGGAGTATATATGAGTGAACTTTCCAATGAAGACCAGGCAAAATTTATAGGATGGCAAGGAGCTTTTTATAATATCGCTAAAATCATAGCTACGGGAGGCTTGGTATATCTTGCAGGATACCTCATTGAAGCGAATGCGGAGGCAGGTTCTTTGGAAGCCAGCAAGAAAGCTTGGATGATTATTCTGCTGATATTGTCGGGGACTATGATACTTTTGGGAATCTATCACTATTTTGCATTGCCTTCTACTCAGAATGTAAAAGTAAAAAAGATAGAAAGAAACAATAAAGAGGTCTTGAAAGAACTGGGACAGGTGTTGATGGATTTCTTTCGTAAGACGCATATTGTGTATTATATCTGTTTTATCATCTTATATCGTTTTGCCGAAGGTTTCGTCATGAAAATTGTGCCTCTTTTTTTGAAGGCAGATCGTACGATGGGAGGGCTGGGGCTCAATGAAAAAGAAATAGGTCTTTATTATGGAACCTATGGGGCTGCCGCATTTGTTTTAGGATCTTTGCTGGCAGGATATTACATTGCACGTAGGGGATTGAAAAACACCTTGTTTACTTTGTGCTGCATTTTCAACCTTCCTTTTGTTGTGTATGCCTTGTTTGCTTATTTACAGCCGGAAAGTGGTTGGGTTATATGCTCAGGGATTGTGTTTGAATATTTTGGATACGGTTTTGGCTTTGTCGGTCTAACTTTGTTTATGATGCAGCAGGTTGCACCGGGCAAGCATCAGATGGCTCATTATGCTTTTGCTTCAGGTATTATGAATTTTGGTGTAATGATTCCCGGAATGCTGAGCGGATGGGTATGTGAGAGTCTAGGAAACTGGTTTGATAAACCTGGAGGATACGAACCTTTTTTTATCTTTGTACTCATAGCCACCATCCCTGCTTTCTTGATTACTTATTTCATTCCGTTTAAGTATGATAATGCTGGAAATTTGATAAAAGGTGAACGAGAATATATAAATTAATTATAAAAATATAGAATATGGAAAAGAATTTTGTAATGCCTTGGGAAGAGCGCCCGGCTGATTGTAAGGAAGTGATGTGGCGGTATTCCAAGAATCCGGTCATTGGACGGTACCAGATACCTACATCGAACAGTATTTTCAATAGTGCGGTAGTCCCTTTCAAGGATGGGTTTGCAGGTGTGTTCCGTTGCGATAACCGGGCCGTGCAGATGAATATCTTTGCAGGTTTCAGCAAGGACGGTATCCACTGGGAAATCAATCACGAACCGATTAAGTTCCAACCCGGAAATACCGATATGATTGAGTCGGAATACAAATACGACCCCCGTGTCACTTGGATTGAAGACCGTTATTGGATTACATGGTGCAACGGTTATCACGGCCCTACCATCGGCATCGGCTATACCTTCGATTTCAAGGAATTCTATCAGTGTGAGAATGCTTTCTTGCCTTTCAACCGCAACGGTGTGCTTTTCCCGCAGAAGATCAACGGTAAATATGCCATGTTGAGCCGTCCGAGCGACAACGGGCATACTCCTTTCGGGGATATCTATATCAGCTACAGTCCCGACATGAAATACTGGGGTGAGCACCGCTGTGTGATGAAAGTGACACCCTTCCCGGAGAGCGCCTGGCAGTGTACGAAGATTGGAGCCGGTTCCGTACCATTCTTGACCGAAGAGGGCTGGCTGATGTTCTATCATGGTGTCATCACCACCTGCAACGGTTTCCGCTACTCCATGGGAGCTGCTATTCTGGATAAGGACCATCCGGAAAAGGTGCTTTATCGCACCCGCGATTATCTGCTGGCTCCTGCAGCTCCTTATGAACTGCAGGGCGATGTGCCCAATGTGGTGTTTCCGTGTGCAGCTCTTCAGGACGGGGAAAGAGTAGCAGTGTATTACGGTGCGGCAGATACAGTGGTTGGAATGGCTTTCGGCTATATCTCTGAAATCATTGATTTTGTAAAACGTACTTCTATTGTGTAAACATAAATTATGACAGGCAGTCCCCATAGTCTTCAGACCAGGGGATAGCCTTTTATTTTCTAAGCCTATGAAAAAACTAATTGCATGTCTGAATTTTTTGTTTGTGGGGCTATGTGTACAAGCCCAGGAACCAGTAGATTATGTCGACCCGTTTATCGGAACCACTAATTTCGGTACGTGTAATCCGGGAGCTGTGTGTCCGAACGGCTTGATGTCGGTCGTTCCGTTCAATGTGATGGGTTCGACAGACAACAAGTATGACAAGGATGCCCGCTGGTGGTCTACGCCCTACGACTATACGAACAGCTATTTTACGGGATTGTCTCATGTCAATCTGAGTGGGGTGGGATGTCCCGAATTGGGGTCTTTGCTGTTGATGCCTACCACCGGGGAACTGGATGTGGATTATCATCACTATGGCAGCAAGTATGAAAAGGAAACCGCTTCACCGGGATACTATAGCCTGCAACTGACAAAATACAAAGTGAAAGTGGAAGCTACTTCTACCCTGCGGACAGGATTGACCCGTTTCACTTTTCCGAAAGGAAAGAGCCACATCCTGATGAACCTGGGAGAGGGACTGACCAATGAGTCGGGGGCCTATCTGCGCCGGGTGAACGACCGGGAGATAGAAGGCATGAAACTGTTGGGCACTTTCTGTTATAATCCGCAGGCTGTCTTTCCCATTTATTTCGTGATGCGAATCAACAAGGCTCCGCAACAGACAGGGTATTGGAAATTCCAGCGTAAGATGAACGGCATAGAGGCCGAATGGGACAAAGACAACGGAAAATACAAGTTGTACACGCAGTACGACCGTGATTTGGCTGGCGACGACATCGGTGCCTGGTTCACCTTCGACACGGAAGAAAACGAACAGATAGAAGTGGCTGTGGGTGTTTCTTTTGTCAGCATGGAGAATGCCCGTCAGAATCTGGAAGCCGAGCAGCATGGAGCCGGTTTCGATGAAATCCATGCCAGTGCCCGTAACAAGTGGAACGACGACCTGAGCCGCATCACTGTGGAAGGGGGTACGAAGGCACAGAAAACTGTGTTCTACACGGCCTTGTATCACACCTTGATTCATCCGAACATCTTGCAGGATGTGAACGGAGAATATCCGGCAATGGAAACGGGAGAAACCAAGACCACGAAAAACAACCGCTATACGGTGTATTCGTTGTGGGACACGTACCGCAACCTGCATCAGTTGATGACACTGGTGTATCCGGAGCGTCAGATTGATATGGTGCGTACCATGATTGACATGTACAAAGAACATGGTTGGCTGCCCAAGTGGGAACTCTACGGACGGGAAACCCTCACCATGGAAGGTGACCCCAGTCTGCCGGTCATTGTGGACACGTGGATGAAAGGTTTGCGTGATTTCGACATGGAAACTGCTTACGAAGCCATGCGGAAGTCGGCCACCCTGCCTGGAAAGGACAATTTGATGCGCCCAGACAACGACGACTATATGAGCAAGGGGTATGTACCTTTGATGGAGCAGTTCGACAATTCCGTGTCGCATGCGCTGGAATATTACATTGCCGATTATGCCCTGTACACACTGGCCAAGAGCTTGGGAAAGAAAGCCGATGCCGACTTGTTCTACAAGCGCTCCATGGGCTATAAGCATTATTATTGCAAGGAGTTTGGTACTCTTCGTCCCATCTTGCCCGATGGCACGTTCTATTCTCCGTTCGACCCACTGCAAGGACAGAACTTTGAACCTAGCCCGGGCTTCCATGAAGGGAATTCCTGGAACTACACCTTTTATGTGCCTCACGATGTAAAAGGGCTGGCCCGATTGATGGGCGGACAGAAAAAGTTTGTCGACAAGCTGCAGATGGTATTCGACAAAGGCTATTACGATCCGGCCAATGAACCGGACATAGCTTATCCTTACCTGTTCAGCTACTTCAAGGGCGAAGAATGGCGTACCCAGAAAACGGTGCGTGAACTGTTGGCCAAGTATTTCACTCCCAAACCTGACGGTATTCCCGGAAACGACGATGCCGGTACCATGTCAGCCTGGGCCGTATTCAGCATGATGGGCCTTTATCCCGATTGTCCGGGCGTACCGGAATACACGCTGACCGACCCGACTTTCGACCGGATTACCATCCGTCTGAATCCTGATTTTTATGGAAAGGATAAATTGATCATTGAAAAGAAGGAAAGTGGCTCACCGGAAGGGTACATACAAAAAATAGAACTTGGTGGGAAAAAATGTAATTACAGAATTAATCACGCTGAGTTAGTAAAGGCCGGAACATTGATTTTTTATAAATAAGTTTTTTTATAAGGTTTCAATCAGCATTGTTGCAAGGTTTTAGGAACTTGGTGACAATGCTGATTTTTATTGGAAAAGATTTTAGAAGAAAGAAAGGGCATAAAGCGTAAAAAAAATGAAGAAAGAGTAAGTATTTTGAGTAGGTGTAATTGTTATATGCATGTAAAACCAAAACAAGAAATACTATGATGTTTAACCTTAAAAAGAAAAGCATTTCGAACAAGAATTCGTTACTTGGTTCGAGAAAACTTCTCAGAGCGTTATTGATTGCTGCATTGGCAGTACCGCCGTTTCAGGTCTCGTTTGCTCAGTTTACCCTCTCTTTATCCAATTCCAATTTAGGGACGGTGATAAGGCAAATTAAAGCCCAGTCAAATTATCGTTTCTTTTATGATGATGAGCTTGCGGCTATTCCTGTGACTTCATTGAAAGTTTCTAATTCATCTTTGACCAATGTGCTTGATAAAGCGCTGAGTGGAAAGGGAATAACCTACAGGATTGACGATAATGTAGTCTATTTGTCCAGGACGTCAAAGGAAAAAACAACGGAGCCCCGTTCGACGCAACAGCAAAAAACTGTATCTGGTAAGATTACTGATTTAAAAGGAGAGCCTTTGATTGGAGTTACGGTTTTAGAAAAAGGTACTACCAATGGTACAATTACAGATTTTGATGGAAACTATAGTTTGAGTCTGTCTAATCCCAATGCCGTGCTTCAGTTTTCTTATGTAGGCTATAAGTCTATTGAACTTGTTGCCAATAAACCGATGCTGAATTTGTCTTTGAGTGAGGATACAGAAGTGCTTGAAGAAGTTGTTGTCACTGCGTTGGGAATTAAGCGTTCTGAAAAGGCTTTGTCTTATAACGTACAGCAAGTCAATGCGGATGATATTACCGGAAATAAAGATGTTAACTTTGTCAACTCTTTGAGTGGTAAGGTTGCAGGTGTGAATATTAATGCCTCCTCTTCTGGAGTTGGTGGCGTTTCAAAAGTAGTAATGCGTGGTACAAAATCCATTATGCAGTCTTCCAATGCACTTTATGTGATTGATGGAGTTCCTATTTTCTCAGGTCGAAGTAATAAAGGTGGTACAGAATTTGATTCTCAGGGTGCCACAGAGCCGATTGCTGATATTAATCCAGAAGATATTGAATCAATGTCTGTTTTGACAGGTGCGGCAGCGGCAGCTTTGTATGGTTCGGATGCCGCCAATGGAGCTATTGTCATTACCACAAAAAAAGGGAAAGAAGGTAAATTGAGTATTACAGTTAACAGTAACACGGAATTTACATCTCCATTT
This sequence comes from Phocaeicola fibrisolvens, assembly GCF_025567125.1. Classification (NCBI taxonomy): domain Bacteria; kingdom Pseudomonadati; phylum Bacteroidota; class Bacteroidia; order Bacteroidales; family Bacteroidaceae; genus Phocaeicola; species Phocaeicola fibrisolvens. The sequence goes on from NZ_JAOQJI010000008.1 coordinate 68,424, forward strand.
GTAATGCCTCGTTTTCAGACTAGATATGGAACAGGTTCAGATGGAATATATAGTTCGACTAGTGCACGTAGTTGGGGAGCACATTTGACAGAGGCGAATTATTATGGCTATAATCCGGCTGACGATTATTTCCAGATGGGAATCATTGGAACTGAAAGCGTCTCATTGTCTACTGGAACGGAAAAAAATCAGACATATGCATCTGCAGCAGCAGTAAATTCAAAAGGTATTATTCCAAATAATAAATATAATCGTTATAATTTCACAGTGCGTAACACTACTTCATTCTTGAATGATAAGATGAAGCTGGATGTCAGTGCTAGCTACATTTTGCAGAATGATCAAAACATGACTAACCAGGGAACCTATAATAATCCATTGGTGGGAGCTTATTTGTATCCAAGAGGAAACGATTGGGAAGATATAACGATGTATGAACGCTATGATTCGGCTCGTAAGATTTATACACAGTATTGGCCGGTTGGAGATGAAGCGATGGCTATGCAAAATCCATATTGGATTAATTATCGTAATTTGCGTAATAATAAGAAGGACCGCTATATGTTAAGTGCTGGATTAAGTTATCAGATACTTGATTGGTTAAGTGTGAGTGGCCGTGTACGTTTGGATAATTCAAATAATGATTATACAGAAAAATTTTATGCATCAACTAACACTCAGTTAACGGAACAATCTAGCAGAGGTTTATATGGTATAACTCGTACACAAGAAAAGCAACTGTATGCAGACTTTCTTGTGAATATTAATAAAACATTTGGAACGGACTGGAGTTTACAAGCTAATTTTGGTGGATCATTTTCTGATATGCGATCTGATGCCTTAAAAGTACGTGGTCCTATAGCAGATGGTAGTGAGGCTTTTGGTGATGAGCCGGTGGGTTATACGAATTTCTTTGCTGTACAGAATCTGAGTCCAAGTAAAAGTACTCGTTTACAAGAGGGATGGCGTGAGCAGACTCAATCGTTGTTTGCTTCTGCCGAGTTAGGTTATAAGAGTACATATTATTTGACATTAACTGGGCGTAATGATTGGCCTTCTCAATTGGCTGGTCCAAATTCAGAAAGTAGTTCATTCTTTTATCCTTCAGTGGGTGCATCTGTGGTTCTTTCAGAATTAATGCCAAACTTGAATCACGACTATCTTTCTTATATGAAAATTCGTGGTTCGTGGGCTTCTGTGGGTAATCCATTTGAACGTTATATTGCTAATCCTCATTATGAGTGGGTTAATAACTCATGGAGTATAACTACTCAGTATCCGTTGTATAATTTGAAACCTGAACGTACTCAGTCGTTTGAGGTTGGTTTGACATTACGTTTCTTGAAACATTTTGATTTAGATGTTACCTATTATAATGCGAAAACCATGAATCAAACCTTTAATCCACAGTTGCCGGTTAGTGGGTGGTCTGCAATGTATATTCAAACAGGTGCTGTAAGGAATCAAGGAATTGAGCTTTCTTTGGGATATAAGAATACGTGGAGAGATTTTACATGGGATACAGGCATTACTTATTCAATGAATAAGAACAAAATTATAGAACTTGCTGACAATGCGATAAATCCTGTTACGGGTGAGATCTTTTCTTTGTCAACCTTGAATATGGGAGGTTTAGGAGAAACAAGATTCTTATTGAAAGAAGGAGGAACAATGGGCGATATTTACTCATTGATTGATTTAAAGAGAGATAGTAATGGAGCGATTTATACTGATAGAGAGGGAAAATTAGCGACAGAAACTATTCAGGATCCCAATCAGTATATAAAATTAGGAAGTGTTCTTCCTGATGGTAATTTGGCTTGGCGTAATAATTTTTCTTGGAAAGGCTTTAATTTAGGATTTTTGGTAACAGCTCGTTTGGGTGGAGTTGTTTATTCAAGAACACAGGCCATGCTTGATTATTATGGTGTGTCTGAGGCTTCTGCAAAGGCTCGTGATTTAGGTTATGTAGTTGTGAATGGAAATGATCGTGTGAGTCCAGAAACATGGTATAGTACTATTGGGGCTGGAACAGCTATTCCTCAGTATTATACTTACTCTGCTACAAATGTACGTTTGCAAGAAGCTTCTTTGAGCTATACTTTTCCTCGTAAAATGTTGAGAGATATCTGTGATATCAAGGTCTCTATTATCGGACGTAATCTATGGATGATTTATAATAAGGCTCCATTTGATCCTGAGACTGTGGCTTCTACAGATAATTTCTATCAAGGAATTGATTATTTCATGATGCCTGCATTACGTAATATTGGATTTAGCTTGAGCTTTAAATTTTAAATATGAAGAATTATGAAAAAAACAATATTAAATAAATTTTTATTAGGCTCTCTAATTCTTGTTTCTATCTCCTGTACAGACAAGTATTTAGATATAAATTCAGATCCCTATCAGCCTGGAAGTCTTGAAAATGATGATTATGCATTGGGATCAGCAATGACTCAGTTGGCTAGCTGTGTGGTATCATCCGATGTCAATACGGCACAGTTTACAGATTGTTTATTAGGAGGCCCTATGGGGGGATATTTTGCAGATTCGAATAAGGGATTTTCAGAGACAATTTCTAATTTCAATGCTAAGAATGACTGGACACGTGTATTTTTAATCAGCGATAAGATAATTCCTGTATTGTATGGAAATTTAAACTCGGTTCAAATAGTGTCTAATAATACTGGAAATCCGGTGCCATACGCTATAGCTCAAATTATTAAGGTCGCAGCTATGAGTCGTGTAACAGATACTTATGGTCCGATTCCTTACTCAAAGATTGGCTCTGATGGTAAAATCACTATTCCTTATGACTCTCAGGAAGAGGTCTATAATAAATTTTTTGAGGAATTGGATAATGCTATAAATGTGTTGTTAGAGAACAAAGGTGCATTGCTGGTTTCAACTGCTGATTATGTGTATGGTGGGGATGTGGAGAAATGGTTAAAATTTGCTAACTCGTTGCGTCTACGTCTTGCTATGCGTATAGCATACGCTAATCCTACTAAGGCAAAAGAAATAGCAGAGGCATGTATAACGAGTGAAGCAGGATTAATTACAGCAAATGTAGACAATGCAGCTTGGAATTATTTTGGCTCTATTACTAACTCGTTATTTACGGCGCTTCGATATAATGCAGAAACTAGTGGTGGAGATACGCATGCGGCAGCTGATATAATTTGTTACATGAATGGATACAATGACAATCGTCGTGCTAGTTATTTTGAATTAGCTAGTAATGGAGAATATGTAGGTTTAAGACGTGGAATCGATATTACCAAGGATGCCATTGCAAATCATTTTGTGGATTATTCTACAGTGAAGATTTCTGCTTCGGATCCTATTTTATGGATGAATGCGGCTGAAGTTTCTTTCTTGCGTGCTGAAGGTATTGCGATTTTTGGCTTTAATATGGGAGGAAGTGCAGAAGAGTTTTATAATCAAGGTATTCGTTTGTCCTTTGAACAATGGAAAGCTGATGGGGTTGATGAATATCTTTCTAATAGCACTCGCATCCCAGCCACTTATGTTGATCCGTTTGCTGGACAAAATTATAATACGAAATTGTCTACTATTACTGTAAAATGGGATGAAAAAGCAACAAAGGAAGAAAAGCAGGAACGTATTATTATTCAAAAATGGATTGCTAATTGGATGCTGGGTAATGAAGCTTGGGCTGATTATCGCCGAACTGGATATCCTCATTTGATTCCGGCAACCGATGAGGGTAATAAGAGCGGGGGTATAGTAGATTCTCAGAGGGGTGCACGTCGTATGCCATATCCCAATGAGGAGTACACAAGTAATTTAGAAAATGTAAATTATGCGGTTGCTAATTATTTGAAAGGGCCCGATAATATGTCTACAGATGTTTGGTGGGCATGTAAAAAATAATGTTAACAATTAAATACAATGTTATATGAAAACGAAATTAATTAATAGGCTGTTTGGAGCTGTATTATATACCTCAGTTCTTTCTTTGCCAGCGTGTACTGATTGGACTGAGCCGGAAAGTCTGACTTTGCATAGTTCTTCATTGGAAGAGCAAAATTCACAACTTTACCAAGATTACTTACTGGATTTGAAAAATTATAAGGCTAGTGAACATAAAGTGATGATTGTATCGTTTGATAATCCAGGGAACAATCCAAGTAAGCAAGCTGAACATCTGACAACTTTGCCTGATAGCATTGATTTTATTAATTTGAATAATCCGGATAATTTGAATGAAGAAATTATGCTTGAGATGGAGCAAATCAAGAATGATAAAGGTACTAAAACCTTGTATACGATTAGTCATGATGCATTTGAGACAGCATGGACTGCTAAATTAAAAGAGGAAGGTGGAGAATCTTTAACAGAAGAAGATGCGTTAAAATACTTGGGTGATTGTACAGATAAGGCTCTGGAACTTTGTGAAAAATACCATTATGATGGTATTATAGTTGAATATACCGGACGTTCTTTAGTGAGTATGACAGAAAGTGTTTTGGCTGAATACAATGCACGTCAGCAGAACTTTTTTAATCGCATTATAGAATGGAAGCAAAAGAATGAAGGGAAATCTTTATTGTTGTATGGAAATGTGCAATATTTAGTTCCTGAAAACATGAATATGCTTTCTAACTTCAATTATATTATATTGAAGAGTTTAGGTTCAACAAATGCCGATGATTTGAGTGTGAAAGCTTATCTTGCAGTGCAGGCTGGAATGGATGCTGTGGCAGGACAAGAAGGGGCAATTAATCCGGTTCCGGCAGATCGTTTTGTTGCTTGTGTGGAAACTCCACGTCCAGAAGATAAAGAACAGACTTATGGTTATTGGAGTACTATTGATGCCAATGGGGGAAAAACGTTGGCCACTTATGGTGCTGCACAATGGGTGGCTGCTAACTCTACAGATTTTGTTCGAAAAGGAGTGTATATCCAGAATGCCCATAACGATTATTATGATAATGCTTTTGTTTATCAGCATATTCGAGAAGCTATTCAGATTATGAATCCTAATAAATAATAATGAATTATGAAATTGTTAAGATATAGTTTTTTATTGTCACTGGTAGCCATGTTTTGGGGATGCCAGTCAAATAACATTGATGAGGAACATCACTATACAAATCATTTGTATATTACGTCTGATGCTATATGTAGTGACTTGTTAATTAAAGATGATGTTGTTGAATCTACTAGAAAGATTGATTACCGGATAGCTTCTCCTATATCCAATGACGTTCAGATGTCGTTCGAAGCCGTACCATCTATGACTGCAGCTTATAATTTGAGTTACAATGACAATGCAATAGCTTTGGATGAGAAATATTATGAGATACCTCAAAAGACAGCAACCATTAAGGCTGGTGATGTGACAGGAGAAAGCGTGGTAATTAATTTTAAAAATACGAATGAGTTGGATTCGGAACATCGTTATGTATTACCTGTGACGATTAGTACGGCTAGTAATATCGATATATTGCAAAGTAAACGTACGGTATTTTATGTATTTAAGGGAGCAGCGTTGATAAATGTAGTGGCTAATATTCGTAAGATTTATTTTCCGATAAACTGGTCAATTGATGTTAGTTCATTGTCTACGATTACAGTGGAAGCATTGGTGCGTGCCAGTGACTGGGAAGATGGTCGTGATAATGCATTGAGTTCCGTTTTTGGTATTGAAGGAACATTCTTAGTCAGAATTGGTGATGCAGACCGTCCGAGAAATCAATTACAGTTAGTTGCTCCTGGAGGCAATTTCCCAAATCCTAATGTAGCTCCAGGGCTTCCAACCAATGAATGGGTTCATATTGCTATTGTTTATGATGCAACAACAAGAGAACGCTTATATTATCAGAATGGAGTCTTGGTTGCGTCAGATAATGCAGCTTCTTCTTCTGTAAATCTTTCTAGAGGTTGTTATGTGGGTTATTCTTATGATAGTACTCGTTGGTTACCAGGAGAGATTTCGGAACTTAGAATTTGGAGTAAGCAAAGAAGTGCGGATGAAATTGCTAATAGCGCATATTATGTGGATCCGAAGTCTGAAGGATTAATTGCTTATTGGAGATTTAATGAAGGGACAGGTAGTGTAATTCATGATTATACTGGACATGGAAATGATATTACAGGAAGTGGAGAGCCTGCTTGGGTAAATGTGGAATTGCCGGAAAAATAACAATCTGATAACTAATGAAAATCTACCATTATGAAAACTAAATATTTGAATTCATTTTTAGGAGTTACAGCATTTTGTATGGGCGTAATGTTTTTGACGTCCTCTTGTGCCGAAGATTTGGAGGTAGGCAAGGCGATAGATGAATCGGCTTATGCTGGAATTTATGAGAATCATGCTTATTTGCGTGATGTGAAACAAAATCTATCTTCTCCTGTGATAGAACTTTATGAAGAGAGTTATGACACTTCTGTAAAAATGGGATTGAGTAAAGCCGCTACAAGTACAACTTCTGCAAAGGTTGTGATTGATGCTGATTATTTAAAGACTTATAACGAAGATCATCAAACGGATTTTGAATTATATCCGCAGGAATTGGTCTCTTTTGCTGACGGAGGAATATTGAAATTTGTTTCAGGAGCAAAGACTGCAGAGGTTGGCATGACAATTTCTGGTGGAACTGAAGTTTTGGAGGGTAAGACTTATGCGATTCCTGTAGCTATATCCGAACCGAGTGAAGATATATCTGCTACGGATTCTCAATCTACACATTGTATGTATTTGGTAAAAGATATGCGAAATGCCTCGGATGCATATAAAGGTGAAGATGCGGTAAAAGGATATTTGTTTTTTGAGGTAAATGGAGTGAATCCATTGAATGCTTTTTCGTTTGAACTGGAAAATGGGAAATTGCTTTGGGATGTTGTCGTTCTTTTTGCTGCAAATATCAACTATGATAGTGATGCTGGGCGTCCTTTTGTGAAATGTAATCCTAATGTGCAATATCTGTTGGATAATAATGAAACTTTTTTGCAGCCTTTACGTAAAAGAGGTGTAAAAGTTTTGTTGGGTTTACTTGGAAATCATGATATGGCTGGATTGGCACAGTTATCTGAGCAAGGAGCTAAAGATTTTGCTCGTGAAGTGGCACAATATTGTAAAGCGTATAACTTGGATGGCATTAATTATGATGATGAATATTCAACATATCCAGATTTGAATAACCCAGCTTTTGAGAGTCCTGGAACAAGTGCTGCTGCTCGACTTTGTTATGAAACAAAATTAGCTATGCCCGATAAATTAGTAACTGTGTTTGCTTATGGAAATATGTATGGTGTTTCAGAAGTAAATGGAGTTGATGTAGATGAATGGCTTGATATCATTGTTCCTAACTATGGAGGTTCAGCTTATCCGATAGGTAATATGACAAATAAGAAGTGTGCAGGTATGGCTTTGGAATTTAATTTAGGTATAGGAGGGTCGTTGACATCGAGTTCCGCTCAAAGGTTAATAAGCGAAGGTTACGGCTGGTTTATGGGATTTGCTCCGAGTCCAGAGAATTATGGTATGATATTTTCACGTTTGAGTGGGGCTTCTACTCTTTATGGCTCATCATTGAAGGATCCTACCATATTTTATAAGAAGGATGATCCAACTCCTTATTCATGGCCAACCGATATGTGATAATAATTTAATAACATATAATGGTATGTGGTGACTAGAGTAATTGCATACCATTATATTCCTCAATATAAATTACGCTATGAAACATTTTACATTTAGAATAACTTTAGTTTGCTCTTTTATATGCTTGGCGGGTTTAAATTTTTCTTGCCAAGAAGATGAGACACTTAACTTAGTGAAATATCCAGAGAATCCGATACAAATTAATTGTGAAGGTAATTCTGACGTTAAAGTCACTGGAACTTATGATGAGAATGGAAAACTGATTTTTAGTACACCTTTGCAAAAAACATGGAAGATTTCTTTAGCTACTCCTTCTCCCGAAGAGGTTTCTATGAAAGTTGCTCCTGTGCTGGTAAATATTCCACAAGATAAAATAGCGTTGAGTACAGATCTGTTGACTATTCCTGCTGGATTTGCTTCTGGAGATGTGACGATTGGACTTAAAGATGATGATATTTCATTTATTGAAGATAATCTTTCTGCTCAAACTTATGAACTTGGTCTTGAAATTACAGATGCAGAAGGGCTGAATTTGAATACTGAATCAGCTAAGGGGCGATTGATCATTGAGAAAGAACAATATCAGTCTCATATTGTGATGGCTGGTAATGAAGGTAATTCAATTCAAATGAAAAGAATTTATTTGAATAATGATATTATGGGAGATCCTATCTCTTATTCTTTTAAATTGCAATTGGATAAGCCTGCTAAAGAAGATTTGGTTATAAATTTTACAACGGAAGGTATTTCTGATGAGTTTAAAAGTTCTGCTGTCTTTACGCCATCTTCTGTAACAATTCCTGTTGGCAGTAAGGAATCAGAAGAAATAAATTGGACAATAACAAATGATTTTATGAAAACAACAGCGGAAGATGAGAATTTTGATATTGTCTTAAAAGGAGAATTGGGTACTACGAATTTAGCTACCTTAGAGGGTGATAATGCGACTATTAATATACATGTGGTTAAAACATCATCTATCTTGGAACTTGTAAATAGTATTCTTCAGGGGAAACTCGATAGAAGTAATTGGAGTGTTGAATTAGGAGACGGTTGGTCAGGAGATGGTTTAAACTTAATAGATAACGATTCATATTATAGTAGTGTTAGTTTCCCAGAAGTGGAAAATAATGTGGGAGAAATAGTGCTGGATATGAAGAATGTTTATAATCTAGTTGGAATAAAGACTAGTTTCTTATATAAATATGATTGGTATACAGGACGGACCTTCTTCTATTCTCCTGTAAAAACAGAAATTCAAGTATCTGTTGATAAAGTGCAATGGACTTCTTTGGGAACTTTAGAGGCAGATGGAAACTATAGCCACTATATTAGGTTTATGGTTCCTACACAAGCTAGATATGTGAAATATAAAGGAACAGTTAATTCTGAATTAGGCCTAATTCAGTTGACAGACATGTGTCTTTACAGTGAAGAGGAATAAAATATAAATTACATTGAAAAGCGGTAAAATGATTACGTGGAATTTCTTGTTCTGTGGCAATCATTTTAGCCGCTTTTTGTATTCCGTAAGCGCTTATTTATGAGAATTTTAAAAATAATTTTTGTCTTTTTGATATGTGTAATATGGGGATGTAATGGTTATTGTGCAGTTGTTTCTTCTCCAGATGGACATATTAGGCTTACTTTTACACTTGATGGATATAGTCAGTTATCATATTCAATTAGTGTGGATGATTCACTGTTTATTGCTCCTTCGGCTTTGGGCTTGGTAGAAAAGAACGGTTTGCCTTTATCTCGCAGTTTAGCCGTTGCACATGTGGATTTTAGCTCAGAGGATGAAGTGTGGAAGCAACCTTGGGGAGAAAATAAGAACATCAGGAACAAGTATAACGAGATGGCTGTGCATCTGTCTGATGGTGCTCGAGTGGATTTGACTTTGCGTTTCAGAGTGTTTGATGACGGGATAGGATTCAGGTATGAATATGATATACATAATGTGGACAGTGTGTTTGTGATGGATGAACTGACAGAGTTCAATATAGTCCAAAATGGACTTTCTTGGTCTATTCCAGCTAGTTTTGAAACGTATGAATTATTGTATCGTACATTACCGATTAGTGAAATAGAAACAGCTAATACTCCTATGACGTTCAAATCAGGTAAGGTATATGCCAGTATTCATGAAGCGGCTTTGACAGATTTTCCTGAGATGACTTTGAAATCGATGGGAGGTTGTAAGTTTAAGGCGGAATTGGCTCCTTGGCCAGATGGTGTGAAAGCTCGCATGGCAGGAGGTCGGTTTCATACGCCATGGCGTACTATACAGATTGCTCCGGAAGCAATAGGACTGATTAATTCTTCGTTGATTTTGAATTTGAATGAACCTTGCAAGCTAGCAACGACCGATTGGATTCGTCCAATGAAATACATTGGAATTTGGTGGGGTATGCATTTGGGAGTAGAAAGCTGGCAGAATGATGAACGACATGGGGCCACAACGGCCAATGCCAAACGTTATATTGATTTTGCAGCAAAGAACCATATTGATGCCGTAGTTTTTGAAGGTTGGAATCAAGGATGGGAAAACTGGGGCGGTTCGCAGTACTTTGATTATACCCAGCCATATGATGACTTTGATATATTGGATATTGCACGTTATGCCAAAGAAAAGGGAGTGGAAATTATCGGTCACCACGAAACAGGAGGAAATATATTAAATTATGAGCGTCAGTTGGATGAGGCTTATAAATGGTATGCTGACCTAGGTATTCATGTAGTAAAAACAGGGTATGCCGGAGGACTTCCCATGGGATATAATCATCATGGACAGTTTAGTGTAAGGCATTATCGTAAAGTAGTGGAAACGGCTGCCAAGTATCATACAGTTCTTGACGTACATGAACCTATAAAGGATACGGGCATACGTCGCACTTTCCCTAATATGATGACTCGTGAGGGAGCTAGAGGGATGGAGTGGAATGCTTGGAGTGAGGGAAATCCGCCTTCCCATCATGTGTTGTTACCTTTTACTCGTTTATTGGCTGGTCCGATGGATTATACTCCTGGAATCTTTGACATTACTTACGAACGAGCTAAGGCTTCACCGTTTCGGAAGCAATGGAACATGAAGGATAGTAAAGATTGTCGGGTGAATACCACGCTGGCTAAGCAAATTGCTGGATGGGTTATCTTGTATTCTCCTTTGCAGATGGCTTCAGATATGATTGAAAATTATGAAGGACATCCGGCATTCCAGTTTTTCCGTGATTTTGATCCAGATTGTGACTGGTCGAAAGCACTGGCTGGTGAGCCTGGTGAATATGTAGTTATTGCTCGGAAAGCAGGTGAACGTTTTTTCTTGGGGGCTGCCACCAACGAGGAAGGCAGAACGATAGAGGTACCGTTGACTTTTTTGGAAAATGGGCGGAAATATCAGGCACGGATTTATGCAGATGGAGAAGATACAGATTGGGAGACTAATCCGGTTGCTTATCGTTTGGAAGAACGGATAGTCACCTCACAAGATACCCTAAAAATCAGCATGGCGAATGGAGGCGGTCAGGCAGTCAGTTTCTTACCCTTCTGACCGTACGACGTACGACGAAGATGCTGACTTCGTATAAAATAACAATAGGGAATGTGACAATCAGCATGGTAAACACGTCTGAGGTAGGAGTGATGATGGCAGCTATAATCATTGCGACCACCCAGGCGTGTTTTCTGTATCGTGCCATGAAGTCGGCAGAAAGAATGCCGAATCGGGCCAGTAGCCATGTCAGAATGGGTATCTCGAATGTGATGCCCATCATCAGGCTCAGCATGTTCAGCGTGTCGATGTAAGAACTGAGCAGGATGGTGTTTTCCACTTCCTGACTCACCTGGTAGCTGGACAGGAAACGGAACGTGAAGGGGAAAATCAGAAAATAGCTGAACAGCACTCCTGTCAGAAACAGCAGGTAACCCCAGAATACCAGCCGACGGGAATATTTCTTTTCATTCTGATATAATGCCGGCGAGATAAAATGAAACAGTTGGTAAAGAATATAAGGAGATGCCAGTAAGATGCCGGCATAGAATGACACACTCATGTGTGTTAGAAATTGTCCGGAGAGCTGGGTGTTGATGAGCTTTACCGGTAAGTTCTCTACTTCCAGTCCGGGGATATGAAGTACCTGCCCGATCCATGCGAAGAAGCGATACGTGCAGAAATTACTTTCTTTGGGAGCAAGAATCACGTCAAAAAGTTCGTCTTTGAAACAGAAGGCCAGTAGCATGAGTAGGACAACGGCGCATGCAATATGGATAATCGTCTTGCGCAGTACATCCAGATGGTCCCAAAAGGTCATCTCTGTGGGTTGGGTTGGTTTCACAGCTGTTATTTCTCCTTTTTCTCGTTGGATGCGACTTCTTCTTTCTTTTCGTTGGTGTCTTTCGGGTCCTCATCCATTCCGTTCATGCCATCCTTAAAGTTTTTCACTCCTTTTCCAAGGCCTTTCATCAGTTCGGGAATTTTCTTCCCGCCGAATAACAGCAGGATGATCAGTGCGATGAACAATAATTCCTGGGTCCCGATTCCCAGAAGCAATAATGTCGTATTCATGTATTTTCGTGTATAAATGAATGGTTTGCTTTCAGTTGATTCTCTTACAAAAATATGGATTGTTTTTTATATGCGCAAATGTAATGGTACAGCTATTTCTGTTTTTCCACAAAAATGATAGGATTGGGCACATTTTTATAACTCCCCTTGTGATTAGTTTCTTTTCTTATGTTATTTTCTGTATTTCATAGTATGGGATTTGTATTTCACAGTGTGAAATATATATCCCACACTGTGGTTTTTGTATCCCACAGTGTGGAACAGAGAAATCTCCTTGATGTTTGAAAGAAAATGCAGGGAGGAATAAAAAAATCCTCCGGGAACATCAAAAAGACATTTCCCGGAGGATTTCTGCTGTTCTTATGGGGTAATACTTATTTCTTTGTCAGTGATACATTGTCAATCAATGCTTTGGAGTCTTTTGTCTGAAGCTGGATGACAATTACGAAATCGCCCAGTGTGCTGTCGGATACGGGAGCTTCAGTCACTGTACCGCCTTTGTCTTCTACACCCTTGATGCTGGCAAATGCATTGACGGTTTTTGAGAAGTCGAAAGTGGCTGATACTTTTGACCATCTGCCTGCCTTTTTGATGATGCGGCTGAAAGCTGCTGCCGACTGGTTCTTGGTAGATTCGTCATTGATGTCGAAACCTTCACGCATGATGAACAGGTTTTCAGTCTTGGCATCACGGATGAAGAAACGTACCTGTGCATTGTCTGTCAGTGCTTTCATGTCGAAAGAAAGTGTATAGACTGCTTTCTCTGCACCTTTGATGCGCTGTCCCAGATAAGCTTTGTACCAAGAGTTGTCGGTTGTATTTTCAATCTGTACAGCGTTTCCGTGCTTTTCGTCATCGGTAACCGGACTGATAGTTGTGGCACCGTTAGTCTTGTCAAATGCAAACCAGTCTTCTGTAGAAGGAATGGATGCATAAGTCTTTTCATTATTCAACGGAGTGTCGAAGTTTCCATTCTTTACCAAATTTTGTGCGTGAACTCCCATTGCCAGGAAGGCCATTGCTGCTACTACAAAAACTTTTTTCATATTGTTTACACGATTATTTGATTTATTGGTACAAATATAGTAAAACCTTCAAATATACAACGCGATTTTTTTGATAGTTTATAGTTTTAAAATACCCTCTAAGGTAAAAAGTTAAGAAATTTTCTTCGTATTTCTTATAATAATCAATAATGTCAGTTTAAAAAGCTGCTTCCAGTGGCTTTATGCAAGAATGTAAATCACTGGAAGCGGTGGGAATATAAATGGATTATTATTTAAACTTGAGACGGAGAGTCTGCACGACTTCTGCACCTTTGTTCATCCCCTTGGCTTTGATTCGGACAACGGCCTGGCCTTTTTTGCCGTTGGAACGTATGACGGCCAGTGCACGGCCTTTCCATAAATGATGTGTCTGGTCGAAAGTGGGGTCTACGTCTTTGATGTCTGCGTTGCCTAAGGCTTGCAAAGTGCCTGCTCCTTGTACGGAAACAGACAGAAGGTTATCGGCTATTGGGACTATATGACCGGCTTCATCGATTGCTTCTATTACCAGGAAGGAGAGGTCTTGTCCGTCGGCATGCAGTACCTCTCTGTCTGCTGTCAGACGAAGAGAGACTGGAGCACCGGCGGTAGACAAAGTGGTGGTTTCCATTACTTTTCCGTCGCGTAGACCTTCTGCTTTCAGCACTCCCGCTTTGTAAGGCAGTGAGAAGATGGCTTTCATTTCGTTGACGGACTTTTCTGCTATCAGTTGGTTGTCCAGATAAAGGCGGACTGTGGGGTAATGGGAATAGACTTCCACTTCAATGGGTTTGTTCTCATGGCCGGGCCAGTTCCAACATTCAAATGTGGGCCAGGTAGACCAGGAGGTAGTCCGTATCTTGCCTTTGTATCCGTCGGGTTCTTTGACGGCAATGTATAGATGTTCCTTCCCGTTTTCATTCCAGAGCATGGAACGGTAATGGCTGATGGGTTTGCGTTGGCCGGTCAGATCAATGTCTCCGCAATAGGAGGCATGCCATGGATAGAGCGGGCGATGATAGTGTTCGCCAGGCAGGTCACCATCGTAGTACCAGCGTCCGATGCCGGATTCACCGATATAATCCATGGCTGTCCACACAAAATCGCCGATGACGTATGGATGGTCTTTTACGGTTCGGAAATTTCTCCATGCATCGTTCGGAAATGATTCTGTCTGTACCATTACTCGGGAAGGAGCACGCAGGTGGTCACTTTCTGCCTTGTGTATCATATAGTTGTAACCCACAATGTCGTGGGCTTCAGCCAACGGGTCGTAGATTTCCCAGTCACTGTCCCAGGCCGCGAGTGCGGACGTGACCGGACGGGTAGGGTCCAGTTTCCGGCAAAGCGCAGCCAGTTTGCGGGCGGTAGTCACAATCTCTATCTTTTTGCGTTCAATGACCTCATTACCGATACTCCAACAGAAGATACTGGGATGGTTGCGGTCCCGGAGAATCATTGCTTTTAAATCGCGTTCCCACCATTCGTCGAACAAGGTGTGATAATCATAGGTATTCTTTGCCTCACGCCATCCGTCGAATGCTTCATCGATGACCAGCAATCCCACTTGGTCACAAGCATGGAGGAAAGCCTCCGAAGGTACATTGTGGGAAGTACGTACGGCATTGAATCCTGCCTGTTTCATCAGTTCTGCCTTCCGGAATTCTGCGCGGTCGTATGCGGCTGTTCCCAGTATGCCGTTGTCGTGATGCAGGCATCCGCCGTTCAGCAAGATGGATTTTCCATTCAGAAGAAGGCCTTTTTCGGCTGAATAGGTTATTGTGCGGAAGCCGAAAGTTTCGTCTGCACGGTCCAGGGTGTTCCCTTGCTCGGCTACTGTGACTTGTGCGGTATACAGGTTCGGGGATTCGGGACTCCAGGCTTTGGCTTCCGGAACCTGGAAGCGTTGTTCGGCCGTGATGTGTGCTTGGGGTTGCAGGTCATAAGTGCTCTTCTTGACTTGTCCGGCTATTTCCATGGAAACCTCGACTGTTTTGCGCTCTGCACTTTCATTCACAATTTCCGTCTTTACTATGGCTGTCTGCAAGTCGGGTGTCTGAATCTGGATGCCCCAGTCGGCTACATGGACTGGATTTTTTTCTATCCACCAGACGTTCCTGTAAATGCCCGATCCGGTGTACCATCGGCAGTTTTTCTGTTTTGAATTGTCGACACGTACCGCAAGGATATTCTTTCCGGTTTTCACATAAGGGGTGATATCGACAAAGAAAGAAGAATAGCCATAAGGATGTCCGCCTGCACGCTGTCCGTTGACGTATACATCTGAATTCATGTACACCCCTTCAAAATAGAGTTGCAGTTTCTTTCCATTGGCTTCTTTAGGTACATTGAACGTTTTTCGGTACCAGCCGGTTCCGGTAGGCAGATAGCCGCCGTCGTTTCCTGCCGGAGCCTCTTTGTCGAATTTTTGTTCGATGCTCCAGTCGTGTGGCAGTACCAGTTTCTTCCATGAAGCATCATCGAAGGTTTCATTTTTGGCGATTAGGGTATCACCTAACCAAAATCTCCATCCCTCATTGAATAATTGTTTCCCGGATGATGCTGAAACCGACAGTACGATTATCCACATCATTCCTAAAATAAGCAGTCGTTTTCTCATAATATTTAGTATTGTTCTTCATACGTAATCGCAAAGATAAATAAACTGTTTGGAAATCTGGTGATATTTAATCAGTTTGAAAGGTAGATGGTGTGCAAAGTAAAAGAATATGATATAAGCTGGTCTGTCAGCTGAAATGTCAGGAAGATGTCAGTAAAGTTTTTTGGTCGTTATAGGCTACGGAATGTAGTTTTGTGATTGAAGTTAAAAAATAGATTGAAGTGGAATATGAAGGGAAATGTGCATTATGTAGGAATGCGTCGTTTTTTGATTCTGTTTGTGTTGGCTCTTGTGGCAGGCTCTCTTTTTATCACGCAGAAAAAGGAGAAAGACGAAACTCCGCTTCCCGAGAAACTGGAAAAGGTGATGCGTACCACGCGGATGAATACCTATCGGGACCCTTTTTATGGGTATGTGATACATTATCCGTCCTTTTTCGAGCAAGTTTCCAATCCGCAGGTGAAAGAAAAAGGATATTGCCAGTTCCGTTTTTGGAATGTGGAGCAGATTGTACAGACTGCGTTTGTGCTTCCCAATCTGGACAGCCTGACAGTGGCGCAGGGAATGTCTCGTTTTGCCCGGGAACTTCATGCCACTTATCAACGTGAGGAGGGTGATTGCTTTATCCTTTCAGGACCGCTTCATTTGGAAAACCGGGAGGTGGCAGGGCATCGCTTTTATGCCAAGTACGTGCAGTGTCAGAAACTATGGTTCGTGCAGATTCTCACTTATCCGGAAAACTGTGCGCAGGCGGTGACGCGGCTCATCCGGGAGATTGACCGTTGGAAAGTTTGGGAGAAAAAAAGGGAAAAGAAATTGCCTGAATCGTTTGACAGTGAGCCGCAGACTACTTCACCGTATGAAGGTCCTTGTTTCCCTTGGATATTGATTACCAACTGATTTCGGAGAGGAACCTCGTGAATCCTTCTTCCACCTCTTTGTTGGGGAATCCCAGATAATATGCCCGAAACTCTTTGTCGTATCCCTTGATGGTGAGATATCCGCTTTGGTACAGGATGGGTACAGGGTTGGTGTGCATCGTATCTATACCTTCCAGAGAGTCGGCATCTGCCATTTCTTCAGTGAAGCGATACAGGTTATAGCGACTGTGTTTGAGCAACTCGACCAGGAAGGTAGGTGTTCCCGTTTCGAACCAGTAGCTTCCAAACCTCATTTGGGCAAAGGTATTCAGCAGACTGAAGGGGTTGTAGATGTCTTCACTTTTTTCGGTGAAGTGATATCCGTCGTACATTTCCTTGAGCGTGGCCTTGGTCTCTTTCTCCGTCATGCCGTTCTTTTCACCCAGTTCGATGATATCCTCCTTGAAGTCACGGTATAATTCTTCCTCCGTGATACCGCACAGACTGGCGAAACGGTTATTCATGGAAATGTCCATCAGGTTGTTCAGGTCGCTGAATACGCTTACCTTGCAGAATTTGGTTACTCCGGTGAGCAAGGCAAACTTGATATACTTGTCGCAGCTTTTCATTACTCCATAAAAGGCCTTCAAGGTATTGCGGTAGTCAGTCATCAGTTCCTCGTTGCCGATGACCTGAAGCATGGGTTTGTCGTATTCATCGATTAAGGATAACCACGTTACGTCCTGTCTTTTCGGCCGCCCGCTGGATGATACCTTGAAAACGCAGGGATAGGCTGGTTTCACTGGGACGGGTGCCATATCTTGATTCCCAACCACATAGCATATCATTGAGCATGTCATACAAGCTGTCTGGCGTATCATATTTTTGAGCGTTCAGATCCAGATGCAGAATAGGATATTCAGTCCATTCTTTTTCCAGCTTTCCCATGGAAAGTCCTTCAAACAGTTCTTTTCTCCCTTGAAAATAGGCTTCCAGCGTGGAAATAAGCAAACTCTTTCCGAACCGCCTGGGACGGCTGAGAAAATAATATTTACCACTCTCGTCAAGCTTGTAAACCAATGCGGTCTTGTCGATGTAGCAGTAGTTTCCTTTGCGGATTTCTTCAAAACTTTGTATGCCTATCGGATAATTCTTTTTCATCATTGGCTTGAATTTACCTACCCATACATTATGGAGATATATGGAGGGGGATGTTTCTACAAATGTAATGAATTTTATTTCATGTACAAAGGATATGGTTTTTCTTCCTATTCTTGAAACTACCCTACAGGGTAGTGGAAAAGTCTCGCGAAGTATGGAACTTTGCAGCAGAAATTAAAAAGCTACTATGCAATGAAGAAAATGAAAAGATTCTTGTACCTGCTTATAGGTGTTGTATTGCCTGTAAGTTTATCAGCACAAACCGTAAGTGGAAGATTGATGGATGAGAACAGCCAGCCGTTACCCTACGCCAACGTGGTACTATTGTCGTTGCCGGATTCGGTGTTTGTGAGTGGGACCATCAGCGGGGAGGACGGTTCCTTTAAGCTGGAAGCCACATCGAAAAAACAAATTCTAAAAATATCCACCATTGGATATAAGACGGTGTATAAACCGATAGCTCCGGCCAATCTCGGTACTGTTCAGCTCGTAGCGGATGCACAGCAGTTGGGAGAAGTCGTAGTGAAGGCCGATTTTCCGAAAACACGTGTAAAAGGGAATGCCATGGTGACGACCGTAACAGGGAGTGTGCTGGAAAAAGCCGGAACAGGCAATGACCTGCTTGACAAAATACCAGGCTTGTCGGCTGAAGACGGCTCAGTGAATGTATTTGGAAGCGGAGCCGCGGAAATCTACATCAACGGAAGAAAAATGAGAAACAGCTCGGAACTTGACCAACTGTCGTCCGACAATATAAAGAGTGTAGAGGTACTCCGTAATCCCGGTGCCCGATACGATGCTTCGGTAAAAGCGGTTGTACGGATTATAACCAAAAAGCTACAGGGGGAAGGATTCGGCTTCAGCAACCGTGCATACTTGGGATACTAGTATGACCTTGCCCTGCTCGACCAGTTCAATTTCAATTACCGTAAGGGAGGATTCGACCTCGGAGGAATGTTATTCGGCAGGGACAACAAGTTTGAAGAGAACAAGATGCTGACACAGAAAACCTGTCTGGATAAAGTATGGACACAAAATTCGGATATGAAAAGTCCGTTTCATACCCAGAACATTGCAGCCATGCTTTCATTGAATTATCAGTTTAACGAAAATCAGGTAATGGGAGTAAGGTATGACTTTGACAGAAGCCCTCTGATTGAGATGCAGTTGAACATGAATACTTCGATTCATGTAGATAATACCCTGGAAGAAGAAAGTAAGAGTCACACACATTCAGTCACAACAAATAATAAGCATACGGTAAATGCTTATTATAACGGTAGTTTTAATGACTGGAATGTTGATTTGAATATAGACGGAATGTGGTTGGACAATAATAATCCCATTGTGACAGATGAATATGTCAGGCAATCGGACAAGACGGAAGTAAACAGCATTGTCCATACGCAGAGTAACAGTCAGAATGAACTTTATGCAGCCAAACTGATTGTTGATCATCCGTTATGGGGTGGCAGTTTCTCCATAGGCGGTGAATATACCTACAGTAACCGCACAGACAGCTACGTAAACGATGAGCATGTGATATCTGACAACGAAAACAAAATCAAAGAAAACGCCGTATCTGCCTTTGCCATGTACGCACACAGCTTCGGTCAACTACAAGCAGAGGCGGGTGTGAGGTATGAGCATCTGAACTCCGATTACTATGAGTTCGGGAAAAGGATGGATGAGCAAAGCCGTAGATATGATAATGTATTTCCTTCCATATCCCTGTCATATCCTATAGGTAAGACCCAACTAATGATAAGTTATTCAGGTAATATAGAACGACCTAGCTACAACAGGTTGTCAAGTGCAGTAATCTATGGCAATAAATATACATATGAGAGAGGGAATCCGCTTCTGTGTTCTTCGATACAGAATACCCTGTCGCTCAATACATCCTGGAAATGGTTGTATTTCAACCTGAATTACAGCCGTATTAAGGATATGCAGATACAGATAAGCAAATCCTATTCGGATGCAGATCCTTCCATTTCTCTGTTCACGTATACCAATGTTCCAAAGGTGGACAAACTGAATGCCACTTTATCTGTATCGCCGACAATTGGTATATGGTCGCCACAATTCACAGCCATGTACAGCCAGCAATGGTTTGTGATGGACACACCGGACGGGCCAAAAAAACTCAATAATCCTATCGCATTCTTCAAGTGGGGCAATACATTTAGTTTTCCCAAGGATTTTCAGCTGAACATAGATTTGGAGACTTCCACACGAGGAGAAGACAGCAGCTGCCGTATCATTGAGCCGGGAAGTTCAGTAAATCTATCCTTATATAAAGGATTTTGGGGTGGAAAATTGTCAGTCCAACTGCAGGCTAACGACCTCTTCAATACCTCATCTTCAGACATACTGGTGTACAGCGGTAACCGCCTTACCATACTTGCTCCAGAGTCGCGCCGCAGTTTTGGTATGACCATACGATACAAGTTCAATGCTACGAAGAGCAAATATAAGGGAACCGGAGCCGGAGACAGCCAGAAAAACCGTATGTAATTTATGACTGCATCAATTTCTTATATAAATCTCTCATGGGCAGTTGTGGGCATCATCGACAAGGATGTCCACAACTCCCTTCAATCCATGAAGCGTCCGGACGAACCGATAGAAGCTACCATTGAAAGGTATGTCATCGGTTATCTTGGTTTCTGGCATATTGCCTATATTGATAAAGAAAAGATGAACAGATGTGACGATGAGAAGGTAATCGAACTTGGACGGAAGAAAATGGAGGAATACATCACCTCACATCCACCTGTAGCTACTTTACCGAAGTTCTACATTGTGTTTCTAAATCAGCCTCAGATTGGCTGCGATGCCCACGGCCTCAGTGATGTTTTCTGCGTGTAGTTTCTCAAAGAGTTTCTTCTTGTGAAACTTGATGGTATTGGTATCAATAAAGAGAGTTTCTCCTATTTCCGTGTTCGACAGTCCTTTGACGGAGAGCTGGAGAATCTCCCTTTCACGGTCGGAAAGAATCAGCCTGGGCTGTTTTTTCCATCGTCTGCCCTCGAACGAATAGATATACCGGTCAGTACATGTATGGTCTGAAATAACTACATCTCCGATGTTCTTCTCCGGTGAAAGTGAAACGGTACATAGAGCCAGCCATATATCCCCTTTGTCACTCAGCAAGATGGGGGTCAATTTGTGGTGGATAAGATGCGAATGTCTTTCTGAGGAACAGATATGAAAGTTATACTCAATGGACAAGTCAAGTCTTTTTTCTACCGGCTGGTCATAGTAAAACCGGAATCCGGCCTCGTTGATTTCCATCAGACGGTTTATTTCGTCAGGTGGAACCACCTCAAAATAGAAGGCATAACCCTTATGTCGCACTTCTTCCGGTGAACGGCCGCAGAGAAACAGGGGGTTAGACGATACATAAAGGAAATTTTTGCGGTTATAGTCGATGATGTACAGACTATGATTGGTGTTGCGGGCCAACGCATCGGCCATAGAAATGCAAACAGCCGTTTGGGCATATTCGCTGTCGGCGATTTGCATGTGTGAATTGAGGGGACGGAAAAATTGGTTGAGCTCGTGTGATGTCATATTGCTATCTTGTTTTGCGCTGTAAAGGTAAGGAAATTTTTCTTTAAAAATTTTGAGCTGTCTTGTCTCTTCCCTAAAAGATGGGTATCTTTGACTCGTTTTTCATTTAACATTGACACTCATGCAGGATTTTGTTCATTTGCACGTTCATACGCAGTATTCTATTCTTGACGGACAGGCTTCTATTCCCCGCCTGGTAGACAAGGCGATAGCCAACGGTATGCGGGGTATCGCAGTGACCGACCACGGAGATATGTTCGGTATCAAGGAGTTCTTCAACTATGTCAACAAGAAGAACGGGGGTACGAACGGGGAAATTAAGGATTTGAAGAAGAAAATTGCCGCCCTCGAAAGCGGTAAGGAAGAATCGGAAAACCCCGAAGCGGAGATTGCGGCTTGCAAGGAACAGCTGGAGGCAGCGAAAAAGAAACTGTTCAAACCGATTTTCGGTTGCGAGATGTACGTGGCGCGCCGTCGGCTGGAAGACAAGGAAGGAAAGCCCGACCAGAGCGGATATCACCTGGTGGTGCTGGCCAAGAACCTGAAAGGTTATCATAACCTGATTAAGCTGGTGTCGAAGGCATGGACCAAGGGATTCTACATGCGTCCGCGTACAGACCGTACGGAACTGGAAAAATACCACGAGGGCTTGATTGTGTGCTCTGCCTGTTTGGGAGGGGAAGTGCCCCGACGCATCACAGCCGGACAGTTTGAGGAGGCCGAGGAGGCAATCCGCTGGTACAAGAACCTGTTTGGAGATGATTATTACCTGGAGTTGCAGCGCCATAAGGCCACTGTGCCCCGTGCCAATCATGAGGTGTATCCCATGCAGCAAGTGGTGAATGAGAAGCTGATTGAATATGCCAAGAAATACAATATCAAGCTGGTATGTACGAACGACGTACACTTTGTGGACGAGGAAAATGCTGAGGCCCACGACCGGCTTATCTGTCTGAGTACCGGAAAAGACTTGGACGACCCGAACCGTATGCTTTATACCAAACAGGAATGGATGAAGACGCGGGAGGAGATGAACGAGATTTTTGCCGATGTGCCGGAAGCGTTGAGCAATACGGTGGAGGTGTGCGACAAGGTGGAATTTTATTCCATAGACCATGCGCCCATCATGCCGACGTTTGCCATTCCGGAGGACTTTGGTACGGAAGAGGAGTATCGCAAGAAGTTCACGGAAAAGGACTTGTTTGACGAATTTACCCGCGACGAGAACGGCAATGTGGTGATGGATGAGGCGGCGGCCAAGGCAAAGATTGAACGTCTGGGAGGATATGAGAAGTTGTATCGTATCAAGCTGGAAGCGGATTATCTGGCAAAACTGGCCTACGATGGGGCAAAAAGACGTTATGGTGAAAACCTGTCGGAAGAGGTGCAGGAACGTATTAAGTTTGAGTTGCATATCATGAAGACCATGGGTTTCCCGGGATACTTCTTGATTGTGCAGGACTTTATCAATGCGGCGCGTAACCAGCTGGATGTATCGGTAGGACCGGGACGTGGTTCGGCAGCCGGTTCGGCAGTGGCTTACTGTCTGGGTATTACACAGATTGACCCGATTCAGTATGACTTGCTGTTCGAGCGTTTCTTGAATCCCGACCGTATCTCCTTGCCGGATATCGATGTGGACTTCGATGATGACGGTCGAGGCCGCGTGTTGAACTGGGTTACAGAGAAGTACGGACAGGAGAAGGTGGCCCATATCATTACGTATGGTACCATGGCCACAAAGCTGGCTATCAAGGATGTGGCCCGTGTGCAGAAACTCCCGCTTTCGGAGTCCGACCGTTTGTGTAAACTGATTCCGGATAAGATTCCCGATAAAAAACTGAATTTGCCGAATGCCATTGCGTATGTGCCGGAGTTGCAGGAGGCAGAAGTATCGCCGAATCCGATTTTGCGTGACACTATCAAGTATGCCAAGATGCTGGAAGGTAACGTGCGCAATACGGGCGTGCATGCCTGTGGTACGATTATCTGCCGTGATGATATTACCGACTGGGTACCGGTAAGTACAGCCGACGACAAGGAAACCGGAGAGAAGATGCTGGTAACCCAGTATGAAGGTTCGGTGATTGAAGATACCGGATTGATCAAGATGGACTTCCTGGGACTGAAAACGCTGTCCATCATCAAGGAGGCCATTGAGAATATCCGTCAGAGCAAGGGCATTGTATTGAATATTGATGAAGTGCCGATTGATGATCCGGCAACTTACCGCTTATATAGTGATGGAAGAACGATTGGTACGTTCCAGTTTGAATCGGCAGGTATGCAGAAATATCTGCGTGAGCTTCAGCCGAGTACGTTCGAAGACTTGATTGCCATGAATGCCCTTTATCGTCCGGGACCGATGGATTACATTCCGGACTTTATCGACCGTAAGCATGGCCGGAAACCGATTGAGTATGATATCCCGGTGATGGAGAAATACCTGAAGGATACGTATGGTATTACGGTGTATCAGGAGCAGGTGATGTTGCTGTCGCGTTTGCTGGCCGACTTTACCCGAGGCGAATCGGATGCCTTGCGTAAGGCCATG
Source organism: Phocaeicola fibrisolvens (assembly GCF_025567125.1). Classification (NCBI taxonomy): domain Bacteria; kingdom Pseudomonadati; phylum Bacteroidota; class Bacteroidia; order Bacteroidales; family Bacteroidaceae; genus Phocaeicola; species Phocaeicola fibrisolvens. Next base: position 92,426 of record NZ_JAOQJI010000008.1, read on the forward strand.
GGTAAGAAGTTGCGTGACAAACTGGACCACATGAAGCCAAAGTTTATTGAGGGCGGAAAGAAAAACGGACACGACCCGAAGGTGCTCGAAAAGATTTGGGCCGACTGGGAAAAGTTTGCTTCATATGCCTTCAACAAGTCGCATGCCACTTGTTATTCGTGGGTAGCTTATCAGACGGCTTTCCTGAAAGCGAACTATCCGTCGGAATATATGGCTGCTACGATGAGCCGGAACATTTCGAACATTACGGAAATCACGAAACTCATGGACGAATGTAAGGCCATGGGAATTCATGTGCTCGGACCGGATGTGAACGAAAGTAATCTGAAGTTTTCTGTCAATCATCACGGAGATATCCGTTTTGGATTGGGAGCAATTAAGGGAGTAGGTGAGTCGGCTGTGCAGAGTATCTTGGAGGAACGTCGTAAGCATGGAGCTTTTAAGGGAATCTTCGATTTTGTACAGCGGGTCAACCTGTCGGCATGTAACCGTAAGAATATAGAGAACCTGGCATTGGCTGGAGGATTCGACAGTTTCCCTGAAATCAAACGGGAAGATTTCTTTGTGAAGAATGCCAAAGATGAATCGTTTTCGGATGTGCTGGTGCGTTACGGAAATAAGTATCAGATGGACAAAGCAGCTGCCGTGAATTCGCTTTTCGGAGGGGAACATGAGGTGGAAGTGGCCACTCCGGAGATTGTGGCTGCTCCGGCATGGAGTGATTTGGAGCGGTTGAATAAGGAACGTGAACTGGTGGGAATCTATTTGTCGGCTCATCCATTGGATGAATTTGCAGTGATTTTGGAAAATGTGTGCAACGTACACATGGCTGAATTGGCCGATTTGACTCCGTTGCAGAATCGTGATTTGATACTGGGAGGCATTGTGACAGGTGTACGTGAAGGATATACCAAAACAGGAAAACCATACGGTATTGCCAAAATGGAGGATTATTCGGGTACGGCTGAATTTGCCTTTTTCGGCAATGAATGGGTAGAAAAGAAAAACTTTTTCATGGAAGGGATGTTCCTTTTTATGAAAGGGAAGTGTCAGCCTAAGCAATGGAGGCAGGAAGAATGGGAGGTAAAGATTAACTCCATAGAACTGTTGCCGGAAGTAAAAGAGAAAGTCATCGAAAAACTGACAGTGACCGCTCCTCTCTCGGCGATTGATGACCAGATGATTATGGAATTCTCTTCTTTGGTGAAAGATTGTCCAGGAAATGCGGAACTGCATTTTTTGGTGCGCGACGAAGACGGACAGATGTATGTCAACCTGATGTCGCGTACGATGAAGATTTCTGTACAGAAAGACCTGGTGAATTATTTAAAAAACCAGCCAATGTTGGACTATAAAATAAATTAGTATATATTTGCGTAGAACTTAAAAACATAAATGATTATGGCATTGAACATTAAAGATGACAATTTTGAAGCTATTGTAGCTGAAGGTAAACCGGTGGTGTTGGATTTTTGGGCTACATGGTGTGGTCCTTGTAAACAAATCGCTCCATATATTGAAGAACTGGCAGAAGAATATAAGGATAAGGTGAATATTGGTAAATGTGATGTGGATGAAAATGCAGATCTTCCTGTACAGTTCGGTGTCCGCAGTATCCCTACCGTGCTGTTTATCAAAGATGGTAAGGTAGTCGACAAGCAGGTAGGAGCTACCCCCAAGGCAGCTTTGCAGGAAAAGGTAGAAGCTTTGTTGAAATAATTTAATCGGATAGGTTATGGGAATGGAAGACGATTTCTTGTTGGAAGATGAGGACGATGAAAAGACCATCGAGTTCATCAAGAACTATTTGCCTCAGGACATGAAAGAGGTTTTCTCGGACGATGACTTGTACTACATTCTGGATTTGATTGTGGATTACTATACCACAAGCGGTTGTCTGGACGCACAGCCGGACGACGAAGGCTATATCAATATCGACCAGGATGAAATTGTGAACTACATCGTCAAGGAGTCTACGAAGGATGGAATGGGCCCGTTTGATCCGGATGCGATTTTCTTTGTCGTGCAGGGTGAAATGGAATATGGCAATCAGTTAGGACAAGTAGAGTAACAAAGTACCATATTATCGTAAAAAAATCCGGACTTGTAAGTCCGGATTTTTTTATGGTTTATAGTCTACGGAATTCCATATAGAACAAGTCTCCGTCTTCATCTATTGATTCAAGGTAGATGATGTGATCTGTAAGCTTGGTGATTGTAAAGGTTTCCATTTCCCCATCAGCTGTAAGGGTTAATTTATGAGAATTATTGTTGTAAGTATAATTAAAGGTCATTCTTATTCCATCCTCAATCCAAATGATGTCGTTGAAATTTTGTCGGAATTGGCAGGTAATGGGACTTCCATCGTCAATGTTAAAGCTAGTCCATTCGCCACCGTATAAAAGAGATTCATCTCCTACCACAAGTTCATCTGGTTCTGGGATGCGGAACAATGTCATTGCTCCTACCTTGGTAAGATTATTTTCTTCATCCAAGCCGAATTCTTCGATAGAGAGTATATCTTGTGTTACTTTTGTTACTTGCCAGTATCCACCTTCCCAAGTTCCATCTTCAAAGAAATAGATGCGATTATATTCATCGTATTTGAATGGTACAGTGTATGGTATTCGTTCTTCTCCCTCATACATGGTAAATAATTTGTTGCCATCTTCGTTTGTCAATTTCAGTATTGGTCGTCCGGCTACTCCCCATTTCCCATAAAGCAACTCCATCCAGGCAGTGTTTACGTATGCGGTTAGCGTAAGTTCTTGTCCATCGTTGTCCTTTACTTTCAGCGTATCATTGGTCAAAGAAAGAATGGTCCATCTCACTACTTTGCCATCTATATGATGGAGCGTAAGCAGTGTGTTGGCTTCATCATATTCATAAGTGATATCATTGGCCGATGTTGCTTCTTTGGCTTTGTAACTACCGTTACCGTCACGATTGAAGGTATAGATGTCTTCTGTTTCTGAAATCCAGGTATTGTATAGCAGATTAATGTCAATGACGGGTGCTGAAGTGGCATCTTTTCTCAGGGTAATCAATTCCCCCTCTTCATCTTTTATTTTCAGCGTATCATCGCTCAGTGTGACAATCGTCCATCGCATGGTTTCTCCATCGAAATGAATCGTAAGTGCTTGGGTTGATTCTTCATACGAATAAGTAAACGGATAAGTTTCAGTAGCGCGTGAACTAGCCTTGTGTATCAGTTTAGCTGCATATACATCGTCAGTTTCAGTGTAGACTCCGGTTCCGTCCGCATTGAATGTGATGTAGGTACCTTCTCCCATATACCAGGTCTTGATAAGTTGGGAAGGAATGTTTCCGATGTTTTCATCCTCGTTGCTGCAGGAGGATACTCCTATCAGGATGAACATGAGCAACATGAGTGTGCTCGTTAATTTTAAAACTCTCATAACTTTGAAATTTAATGATATTATGCTGCAAATATCCCGAAATATTTGTGGAGGGACAAATCGGAAATTTCTCTTTTCTGTATGAGAGTGAGTAAATTGAGCATATCTTGCTATATTCTCTGCATGAGATGTAGCTTATTGCCACTCATAAGAGTACTGATAAGGGATAAAGATACTGATGGTAGTTCCTTCTTCCTTCCCGGGCAATATCTGAAATGTTATTTTTTGTTTGTTATGGGTGTTCAATAACTGTATACTTTGATAAATAATTCTGAGACCGGTTCCTGTACTTTCCAGTTTATTGTTGGATGGCGCAAATGGAGCGTATTTGTGTCCGTTGTTGTGGATGTGAATGTGGACTCCTTGGCTGTCTTCTTCTATAATGAGATCAATGTGGCCAGTTTGATTTAGGTTCACAAACCCATGCTTGATTGCATTCTCAACAGGGATTTGTATCATCATGGAAGGAATCTGTATGTTGTCTATATTCCCTTGTTTATGCAGACTGAATGTGAATTGTTTACCTGTATCTTGCAGCAGTGCCACATAGTTGGATACGAAATCAAGTTCTTCAGAGAGAGGAATCGCAAAACGGTTGGACATATCCAGCCCCTTACGTAACAGTCGGGTGAGTCGTATTAGCCGTTGATGTTCGGAGGTAGATTCCGGGTGCTGATTTATTTCATTGTTCAACACATTGAAGAGAAAATGAGGTGAAATCTTTTCTCTGATATTTTGCATTTTCAGTTTACTGATTTCGTATATATGTTGTTTAAATTCTTGTTGCTGGTTCTTTCTTACCCGTCTTTTATATTCGATAAAATACACGATAAGCCCTAAAATGAGAACGGTACCTAAGGCAACCTCTAATTGTAGAGTTTTTATTTCATTTTTCTGATTATTTATCATTATTCGGTTTTTAAGATGTGTCGTATCATTTTTATATCGTAAATCAAGCTCTGCCACATAATTATTGTGTTCTTCGCTCCGGATAGAGTCTTCTATTGGTAGCTGAGTTTCTAATATTTCTAGGGCTTTGTGGTAATTTCCTATACGTTTATAGTATTCGGTTAGTATTTCGTTTCGCCTTTGCTGGTAGTTTATAGGCACATTTAAAGTACTGTCATGTGAAATCTGTTGAACCAAATGAGCAGCCGTCTGTAGGTCATTTTGCTTCAAAGCAAGTTCCAGTTCCATTGTCATGATATAATAAATACTGATTATTCCTTTGATACTTTGGAAATAGGATTTAGCTTTTTGCAGATAATTTTTGGCTTTATCCAAATCTTTGTTTAGTTTGATAGACAGGTCTGCATAGTTTGCTTCTAATGTGGCATATTCTAAAGGCATGTCATTTTTGCGTTGTGCTACTTCATCAAATATTTTCATCAGATAATTCCATGATTCTTCATACTTTTTTTGGTAGTAGTAGAAATTGACGAAAGTGTTTAACAGAAAATATCTGTTATATAGTGGCATGTTATTTTTTTGTGGATAGACCTTATTTAAATAATAATGGGCTTGTGTATAATTTTTCAGTTGTACATAGCAGAATGCCAGCATGAAATAACTGTTGTATCTGTAAATCTGAGGAAGAGACAGCGAGTCGCATATAAAGAGAGCTTTTCTGTAGCAATAAGCTTGCATGGGAAGGTCATTTAGTGTGTAGTACACATAGCCTAAATTATTATAGACATTGGGCAGTCTTTTGTGCATATTTCCTTTTTGGTAATATTGAATAGATTTCTCGTAAGCTGTTTTGGCAGATAAAGGTTGGTTGGCGTTTTCCAGCAAAGAGGCTTTGTTGTTTTCTACTATTCCAAGAGTGAGGCAATGAATTGGCAATAATTCGGGAAGACGAAGGCAAAACTTCTCACATCTGTTTATATAATAGAATGCAGAATCCTCCTGTTGTCTTGTCATAAGTAAGGAAGAATGTACGGCTTCTGCATAATAATATTCTGTACTGTCCTGTGCTTGTCGCTTGGCCTTCTCCAATAACATTTCAACTTCCTGGGGGTTGTATCTGATAAGTGAATCCTGTAGCAATGTAGTGAGTTGGACAGAGGATGATTTTTCATAGTCTATGGTGTGCTTGCATCCGCTACTAAAGAGGCAGGCTACCAAGCAGGCACATAGTAAGTAAATAATGCTTTTCATAATTTAGGGGACACGTTAATATTTTCTGAGAACAAAAATACAAATTTTTATGGCCGATATTATAAATATTGATTCAGGCGTTTAATTTAGTGCATAAAATACGAATAATTCTGAATAATGTGATAAAATAAATACATTGGAAGCTTTGCTTCAGAAGTGAGGAAGTTGGATTGTTTGGTATTGTTTTCTACATTTGTGTGAGTTTTAAAAAAACGGTTTTGATGGAGCAAAAGGCATATAAAATATTTATTATAGAGGATTCAGATAAAGATAGGGAGTTATTGGAAAAAAGTCTTGCGTCATATAATCTGTTTCAAGTTGTAGGGTGTTTGCCTGGAGGTTCCGGAGCTTTGGCTCTCATTCAGCGTTTACATCCTGATTTGCTTTTTATTGACGTAGAATTGCCGGGGCTTCCTGGGTACGAGATTGTTAATAAGCTCCATGAGGTGGTTATGTGGGATATGAAAGTGGTTTTTTACACTGCTTATCCTCACTATATGTTGGAAGCGATACGAAGTGCCGCTTTTGATTTTTTGCTGAAACCTTTTGAGATGAAAGAACTGGACTTAATTATAAATCGTTTTGTGCAGGCAAAAATAGAAAAAAAAGAAGAGATAAATAGCGTGAGTGTTATGCGTGGGGTGGAAGGGGAAAGCGGTAAAGGTACATTTTCCATCCAGTTGCCGACGGGGGAGATTCGTGTATTGCGTCTTTCAGAAATTGGATATTTTAAATTTAATGCTTCACGCAGGTGCTGGGAAGTCTTTTTATTCATTCAGAAATTGCTGGCCATGCGTTCTTCCATCAATGCCATGAATATCTTGGGATTTTCTTCTCAGTTTGTGCAAATACATAAGTCATATATCATTAATATCCAGCATCTTGCCATGATAGACGGAGATGAGTGCATTATGTATCCACCGTTTAATGGAGAGAGACTGCCTATTTCGAGCAAGTATAAGAAGGCACTGCAAAGTAGCTTTATTCAGTTATAAATCAGAATCCCCGTTTTTCGGGAGGTACCTGAAAAACGGGGATTCTGATTTAATGTTTTAATAAGGAAGGATATCCGAAAGTATTTTTTGCTGATACCAAGGATCATCAATCTCTTTTAATTGTCTGGCCAGTTCCTGATAGAGTTCTTTCACAATCTCCGGATGTTCTTCCGGTGAAAGATTTTGTAACTGGTAGGGATCTTTCACATCGTCAAACAAAAGAGTTTGTGTCAGTTTGTTGTCTCGGTCGATGTACAGAGCCAATGTATAATGCAGTGTCTTGATTCCTCTGGAGCGAGGGAAATAAGAGATTACATTGCCGTCTTTATCTTTATCGCCATCCATGTTTTGAATGTATAAAGCGCCCGTAGGACGAGTGATGGTCTGCACAGAATCTTCATAGAAAAGAGGTGCATAATTACTTCCCTGTACAGTTGTCGGGATATCTTTTCCCAAATTACAAAGTCCCAGCAAGGTAGGCATAATGTCTGGAGAAGATAACAGCAGGTTGTCTACTCGTGCACGTATGTGTCCCGGGTAACGGATAAGGAAAGGCACATTCATGGATTCTGCGTAGGGTGAGTTCTTCGGGTCGTCCGTAAACTGGCTACACATGGTTTCTCCGTGGTCGGAGGTGAACACGACAATGGTGTTTTTGTCGAGGTTTAACTCTTTCAGGCAATCCAGAATCTGTCCGAAAGCGCGGTCCACTCCGCTGACAGAAGCAAAGTAGTAGGGCGCAGACTCCGCTTTCTTCCGTTTCTTGTCGGCATTGGGACGAATCAGCAGGCTGTCTATTGGCTGGTCTTTATACAAGTTGAAGTCTTCCTCCATGCAGTCGTTGAGTGAGCGGTACGGGCTATGCGGCGGGTTCATGCCTACCATGATAAAGAATGGTTTTTTAGGGTCCCGTTGGTTTTTCTCGTTACGCAGGTAAGAGATGACTTGCTTGGCTTCGTGAAGTGGTGACCATTCCTTCGGGTCATGGCGCTTCCCTTCAGTATCCCAATAGTGTGGGTTTTTATGTTCGTCAAACGTGCCGTAAGAATACCAGTAATTGAACCCATGGCGCCGTTCTTTGGGAGTATAAGCATCCCAAACCGGGCGTTGGGTTTCTACGTATTCACCCGGATGAGCCGGGTCGTTGGGCGTAGGAAAGTCAGCATGCAGCTTACCGAAGTAAGCACAGTCATAGCCGTTTTTGCTGAATACGTCGCTTACGCACTCCACGTCGGTACGGAGGGAACTGATAGGACGTGTGGAATTACAGTTCAGAGGTATTCCACTTTTGTTGGGATACATGCCAGTTAGCAGAGAGCCTCTGTGCGGACTGCTCAGCGGGCAGTTGCTCATGGCAGAAGAAAGTACCAGTGATTCTTTGGCAAAACTGTCGATGTGGGGAGTATATACCGGGTCGGCTGCAAAGTGAATGTGCTCCTTAAAGCCCTTTTCATGCCAAAACCCCATTGCCATATTACGGTACTGGTCGGGAAACACGTAAATGACATTGGGGTATTCTTGCTCAGCAATTTGCTGTTTGCTGGCACAACTTTGCAATGACAACAACCCGAGTCCTCCTATTAGTGAATAGGAAAGGTGTTTCATGGCGGTTGGTTAGGTTAGATTATTCGTTGACGAAAGAGAACGGCTGATTGTTTTCGATATTTCTCTTACGAATCAGTGCCTCTTCATAATAATAGTCGGCATAGTTCAATGGCACATCAATTTCTGCACCGTGAGGAATACTTCCTACAGAATGCATCAGGATAAAGTTGCCATTTTCTCCTACTTTTGCCTTGTAGTCAGGACCAGAAAGATTCTTCACAATTTTGTCGGCCAGTTCCTTGTAGTTCTTTCCCGGACAATATCCGTCCATTTCATACAAGGCAGAAGCCAGACATGCAGCGGTAGATACATCTCTCGGTTCGTTTGGAATATTAGGTGCATCGAAATCCCAGTAAGGAATCAGGTCTTTCGGCAGATTCTTGTCGTTCAGGTAGAAATTCAGGGTCTTTTCAGCCTGGTCCAAATAACGTTTGTCGTGTGTATAACGGTAGCACGTTGTAAAACCGTATACAGCCCATGCTTGTCCGCGAGCCCATGCCGACTCATCGGCGTAACCTTGTGCAGTCTGACGGTTTCTTACGCTTCCATCTTTCAAAGAGTAGTCCACTACGTGGTAACAGCTGTTGTCCGGACGGAAATGGTTCTTCATGGTTGTATTGGCGTGTGAAACGGCAATTTTATAGAACGTTGAATCACCGGACAGGCGAGTAGCTTCGAACAGCAGCTCCAGGTTCATCATATTGTCGATGATAACCGGACATTCCCATCCGCGTTCACCCTGCCATCCTCTGTCGGCATCCCATGACTGAATGACGCCAGCTACCGGACGGAAGCGGGTAGAAAGAGACTGTGCAGCTGTGATGATGACATCTTTGTATTCCGGTTTCTTGCACAAGCGATAGCCTGTCAGGTAACTGCATCCAATCATGAAACCTACATCATGATGCCATTTCAGGTACTTCACAGAGTCAAGGTCTTCTGTATATTTTTCTGCGAGTTTTTTCCATTTTTCATTTTTAGTCAGGTCATAATCCAGCCACATGGTGCCAGGGAAGAAGCCGCTGGTCCAGTCATCAATGGGAACATATACGATGTTGCCTTTTTCATCGATGGTACGAGGGTTCAGAATCTTGCCACTTTTTTCAATCAGGTCGGTCTGCAAAGTGTGCTGAGCTTCGATGTTCTTGATTTCATTTTCCAGGAAGTTGTCTGTCTCCGCTGGCTTTTGCTGGCAGGCAGTAAAGGCAAGCGCCAGCATACTGATGAATCCTAAGTGCTGTTTGATCTTCATACGATTGTTTTTAAAAAGAGATTGTTTTTGAATTTGTTTCCAAAGTTAGTCTTCTTATGGGATTTTGATAGGGTAAAATTGTTCAAAAAGCGTCTTATTCTGTTTGTTGTACAGAAGTTAGCCTGAACTCTTGCGGTTGTCCGTCCTGACAGGTCACTTGAATTATCGTATTACCATCCGAATCATGCTGGAAACGGATTTGTGGATTGTCGGCGACGGTCCATTTCCCTTTCACGGTAATTTGCTTTATCAGTGGACGGCTAGGTTGTGCGGTTGTATAAGTTTTTTCGGAGATGTTCAGGTTGGGTGAGCAAATGCTGAGCCAGACCGACTGACCTTCCGGTTTGTACATGACCAGTGTTTCGGCATCGGCCTTCTGGAGGAAGGGGGCTTGCGTGCAATTGTAGGTTTCGAAGAAAGCGCAGGCAGTGACCTGTGTCAGTTTGTCGAACAGGATGTGTGCCTGGTTGTCGTGCTGCTGTATCGTATAACTTTCGAGGGCACTTTTCCTTTCTTCGGCAGTGGGCTGGAGCAAAATCAGGTATTCATATTGTGCATTCTGGGGAGCTTTTCCGTGGTTAATCCATGCGGTAAGGAAGTTACCCTCTGTCGCTTTTTTATTTTTATTGTGGAAGGAATGTTGCAGTCCTTCGGCTTGTTGTACTTCTCCGTCTTTCACATAAAAATAGTTTCCGAAAGGATCTCGAAGTATTTGGGGGTCCGTTTGAATGTATCTCTTGTAATTTTTAGGAAGGGCACATTGAAACAGAGTGGTTTCGGTAGGGTAGTCCGAATTGCTGTTGTGAATGCCGCTTCCCAGACAGATAATCCGGTTGCCGAAACATGCTACGGATTTGCGGGCCACGAAATCAGGTGTAAAGTTAGGCAACTCGCCTTCCGTAAGTTTCATGGCAAAAAGTCCGTATTTTCCTTTCAGAGAACTGCATCCCGAGAAGTTTTCTTTGGAACGGACCATAGTGGTACCCTTGCGTGGACTGTCGAGCAGATGAAAAGGAAGGTGAATAGTGGTGGTGCCTGGCAACCGATTCCAGTCCCAACCTTCTTCTTTAAAGCCGCTACCCTTACGGGATACAGGTTTCCCGTTGCCCATCAACAGGACTGCTCCGTAACTTTGGTAACGTCCGTAGCGGTTGTCTTTCTGATAGATTTCAGCTCCCCATACATCCGTGTTATAGCCTTTTAGGGTGACCATGTATTTCCCGTACCGGTAAATTCCGGCTGATCCGTAATTAAAAACAAAGAAACCTTCCGGATTGGAGGCAGCTTGGCAACCTTCTGCGACGAAATAGTTGTGCATGACAGTCGGGTTCGGTTGCAGGCGAAGGTAATCTGCTGCCAACTGACGGTCGAACGCCTGTCCTTCTTTTTTCTCGGCCAGTGCCAGCATGGCAAAAGCTTCAATATCCGATTTCTCCATTTTTCCACTGAAGGGATGTCGTCCGCCTAGTGAAAGAGCCCATTCTTGCCAGTTACAATAATTGCGCATGCTTTCCAAAGCCAGACGGAATACCGTTCGTCCTTGTGGAGTGATTTGATAGGGTGTGTCAAGTGTAAAGCCGATGTAGCTTCCGACGGCTCCTAGCGCTCCGGTGGTGTATCCTGGATAAAATCCTCCGTGGTGAAAGGCCGTTCCATCCACCTTGATACCTCCTAAAGTGCCCGGAGTGAAACGTAGTGAGCTGGATAACCATTGAGATAACTGAGTCATCCGATGGGCTTTTTCTGTATCTTTTTCTGGAAGCAGGGCTGCAATTACTTTGGGTATTAGTAAGGTATGCCATGTGTCGAGCAGTTCATCTCTTCCTTCTTTGCAAGGTTTTCTTGTTTCTTGAATTCCAGACCAATAAGTAAGCATATCCATTATGTCCTTTTTGTCGGGTTGCTGACAGATTTCTTTTCGCATCAGCCAGGCAGAAAGATAGATTTGTCGGGTCTGGTAGCCATAATGATGGTTGGTACCCATGCCGCTTCCGTAGGCAAATCCCTGGTTGATGGCATAGCGGAATGTCTCGAAATAAAGCTCCCGAGCGTGCAGGTTTCCGTTGAAGAGATAGTCGGCGGCGAATCCACTTAACATATTTTCTACATCCTGCCAGGTAATATCCTCTGCTGATTTCTCATCGGGGGCTACAAGAGGTTTGCCGATGTATCCGTTGCCAGACTTTTGGATGTGACAGCTTTCGAAGAGGCTTGTTGCCTGGGAAATGTATTTTCGGGAGAGGTTTTCACGGCAATAATCTGAAACTTTTTCCATTATTCTTTGCAGGGTTTCCTTTTCCTGTGTGGTGAGTTTCTTGGGGCTGTTGGGCAGATCTTCGTATTGCTCCCATTCCCAAAGCCTACACCAGTGCCATAGATTGCGTGAACTCAGTGAATTGTTATCCGGCATTTGTTTGTCGGGTGTGGTACGGTCGTTGATTTTTTTGACAGGATAAGTCATCCGGTCCAGGTAAATTTTGCCTTTTGTAGCAGGTGAGGTTATCCGGCATTGGGCAAGAGACAGGTTCTCTTTCTTTCCTTGCATGTGTTTGAAGCCTATCCAGCAAGCTCTCCATCCGGTGGCGGCCAGATGGAAACTGAATTGGAACTGTACGGTTCCTTTTTCATCCAGGAATTCAAAGCGCAGGGAGTCCTTTTGAGGAATTTCATTGTAGATCCATAGCGTAATGCCATAGTTCTGCACTGTGGAAGAATTGAGCTGTACGGGAACATGAAAAATCAGGTAGGACTGGGGCTGGTAATCCCATTCCAGGCTTTTCCTTCCTTCTTTATAATAGGTGGTGCTGAGACTGATACGATTTCCTTCCGTTGTTTGTATAGAGGAAGGAATCGCATCTTCGAAGTCGTATTTTTCAGCTTGTACGTATAAAGTGGAAAGGAGAAAAAAAAGGAAGAAAAGACATTTCATACCATTGTGATTTAAGTTTTTGTATTAATTTTTTATCTAGAAACAAATAAAATAATTTTAGAGTCGATTAATGTTCTTAAATTGTACAAATGGTGTATTGATATTGTCTTTTTTGTTTTTTTGCCCTTGTATATTTCAAGATTTTTATCGAATATTGCAAGATATTGCTTCGATGAACCTTACTAAAAACATGAAGAAATTAATATTTTATTGCTTTTTATTATTCGGACTGCTGGTCATGCATCTTCCTCGGCTGGCGGCTCAAAATATTACTTTTAAACATTTGTCTACCGATAACGGATTGTCACAGATTTCGGTGAATGATATTTATGTGGATGAGAATAATCTGATATGGATTGGCACAAGAGAGGGGTTGAACTGTTACGATGGTAATGACATCACTATCTATCGTTTGGAGAAAAACAATCCGTACAGCCTCTTTTCAAATCATTTGCTTCGTATTACCGGCGACCAGAAAGGACATCTTTATTTGCTTTGCATGGATGGAGTGGCCAGTTTTGACATGGATACCCGTCGATTTACCACCTTGCTTAGCGGGAAAGTGGATGCCATTACTTACCATAACGGTCTTTATGTAGCTTGTGGCAATGAGATTTTTCACTATAATGAGCAGACTTCCAGTTTTGACAGTTATTACCGTCTGCCTTCGTCCGAAGGAGACATTTCTTCTTTGTTTCAGGACTCAGCCGGACGTTTTTGGATTGGGACGGAACATGAGGGATTGTATTGTTTGTCGGAGGATAGAAACTTGTCGCATGTCATCCGTTCCCAGCGTATTTCGTCTGTGTATGAAGATGCATCGCATCGTATTTGGGTAGGGACCTGGAACAACGGCATATTCCTTCTGGACCGGAAAGGTAATATCCGGAACATTAAGGCCGAGGCTCATTCTACGCAGACACTTTCTTCAAATTTTGTGCGTTGTTTTGAGGAAGACAACGAGGGCTGTATGTGGATAGGTACGGAAGCCGGACTGGATTGCATGAATCTGCAAACGGGGGTGATTACGCATTATACGGAAGGAGAGCAGCCATACGGACTTACGCATTCTTCTGTATGGTGCATACGGAAAGATGCCCAGGGAACCATTTGGGCCGGTACCTACTTTGGTGGAGTGAACTATTTTAATCCTGAATATGCCATATATCGTTTCTTCCGTCAGGCAGATACTCCAGCAAGAGGTCTCAGCAGTCCGGTTGTGGGAAATATGATTGAGGACAAGCGGGGAAATATCTGGATTTGTACGGAAGGGGGTGGACTGAATGTCTTTGACCCCGTGAAGAATACTTTTCAGTGGTATACGCATCGTTCGTCGGTCAACAGTATTTCGCATAATAATGTAAAGGCCATCTGGTATGATGAAGCGGCAGATTGTATGTGGCTGGGATTGCATCTTGGTGGAATTAACAAGCTGGACATTAAGACCGGACGTTTTTCTGTCTATCGGAAAGTGGAAGGCGACAAGGAAAGTATACCTTCCGATATTGTGCGTGACATCGTTCCTTATAAAGATAGTCTGGTCGTTGCCACGCAATCGGGAGTCTGTCTGTTTTCGCGTGCTACCGGCAAATGCCGACAGTTGTTTCAGTCGCACAAGGAGGGGAAACTCATTCGTATGGTGGCCGATCTGGAATTTGATAAAAACGGTGTCTTATGGATGGCTGTGACAGGAGAAGGGGTCTTCTCGTACGATTTTAAGACCGATGCCTTGACACATTATGTGTATCGGAAAGGAGAACCGGGAATCAGCAATAACAATGTGAACAGCATCTTTTGCGACAGCGAAAATAAAATATGGTTCTGTACATCCGGCAGCGGGCTTGATTGTCTGGACCAACGGACGAGAGCTTTCCGTAATTACGACGTGTCTAACAGCGGCTTTTCAAGTGATTGCATCTACAAGGTCTGTGAGGGAGACCATAAAGAACTGCTGATGATAACCAATCAGGGATTTTCCTGTTTCGATTATCGGAAAGGCACAATTCGGAATTATTGGTCGGGAAACGGCTTCCCGTTGAATTCCGTCAATGAAAATGCCTTGTACCTTTCTAAAAAGAAGGAAGTCTTTTTGGGAGGCACATCAGGTATGGTCATGTTCTCCTTGAATAGCTTGAATTACCGTCTGAAACCGTATCATATCATGTGGACGCGTCTGGTGGTAAACGGAAAGGAAATCGGGGTGAACGATGCCAGCGGAATCTTGTCGCATGAATTGAACCATACTTCTTGCATTACGCTGAAGGCCAATCAGAATATGTTCAGTATTTACTTCTCTACTTCCAATTATATCCCTGAAAACCGGGAGCAGATGGAATATCTGCTGGAGGGCTTCTCCAAGGAGTGGACCAAAGTAAGGGAGCAGCCGGTCATTACATATACGAACCTGAATTCCGGAACATATACTTTGTGGGTACGTTCTGCCAATCCCGACAGCTTGAGCAAACCTATTTGCATGCAGATTGTGGTAAAGCCGCCTTTTTATGCATCGGAATGGGCTTTCTTGTTGTATGTGTTGCTGGTGGGAGGAATTGTTTTCTATCTGATGCGGATGTATCAGAGCAGGGTGAAGCTGCAGGCCTCGTTGACTTATGAACAACGTCATTTGCAGGATATCGAACGACTGAACCAGAATAAATTGCGCTTCTTCACCAGTATCTCACATGAATTCCGCACACCGCTTACCTTGATTTTAGGGCAACTGGAAAAGTTGATGCAGATGCCTCAGCTTTCTCCTTCCATGTATTCCACCGTGTTGCTGGCTTATAAAAGTGGTATGCAGCTGAAGGAACTGATAGGGGAGCTGTTGGATTTCCGGAAACAGGAACAAGGAAAGATGAAGCTGAAAGTCAGCCGGATGAATTTGGTAAATTTCCTGAATGAAACGTATTTGCTTTTCCAGCCGTATGCAGAGAGTAAACAAATACATTTTGAGTTTCATAAGTCGCAGGATGACATTGAATTGTGGTTCGACTGGAAGCAGATGCGGAAGGTGATTAACAATTTGCTGTCGAATGCCATGAAGCACGTACCTTCACAAGGAAAGATTGTGATGGAGGTAGGAGTGACAGATACGGAAGCCTGGTTCTCGGTAGAAGACAATGGCAGTGGAATTCTTCCGGCAGACATAGACAAGATTTTCGACCGTTTTTATCAAAGTTCGGCCGATACGGAATTTAATGTAGGTACAGGTATCGGACTGGCCTTGACGAAGGGTATTGTGGAATTGCATCACGGAAAGATTTCCGTGGAAAGTGTCAAAGGCGAAGGTGCGAAATTTACCGTACGCATTCCTTTGGGAAAAGAACTCTATAATCCGGATGAGATTCTTGAAGCTGCAGACGGGGCCATTATCAGTCAGTTGACGCTTGATGAACAGAAGAAAGAACTGGCTACCGAATTGTCGGATGAGAAGGATGCCTCTGTCGAAGGGCTGGTAGGAGGAAAGGATGGATTCCGTCCTCGTATCCTGATTGTGGAAGACAATGCTTCTATTCGCCGGATGTTGGCTGAACTTTTTGAAGGATTGTATGAGGTGACTACGGCGGTAGACGGGCAAGATGCCTTGGAAAAGGTGGCTGAGGTTTCTCCGCACATCGTATTGAGCGATGTGCTGATGCCGCGTATGTCGGGTATTGAACTGGTGAAACAGTTGAAAGGAAATTTGGATACATGCCATATTCCGGTGGTGTTGCTTACTGCCCGCACAGAGATAGAACAAAACTTGGAAGGGCTGAAAATTGGTGCCGACGATTACATTACGAAGCCGTTTGATTCACGTCTGCTCGTGTTCCGTTGCAACAATCTGGTTAATAACCGCCGTAAGTTGCAGGAGTATTTTACCAAGCAGCCTACTGTGGATACTCCTGTACTGGCTACGAATCCGCTGGACAAGGAATTTTTGGACGAAGTGATTGCGGTTTTCGAACAGCATTTGGATGATTCGGACTTTACGATTGATATGCTGGCTCAGAAAATGTTGGTTTCACGTACCAGGATGTATGCGAAAATCAAGGCCATTACCGGGCAGACTCCGAACGATTTCTTCATTACGTTGCGTTTGAAGAAAGCGGCCTTCTTGTTGCGCAACAATCCGGAACTGAATGTCACGCAGATATCCGACCAGACAGGGTTCAGTTCGCCGCGTTATTTCAGCAAGCTTTTCAAAAAAGCCTATCAGCTGACGCCGATGGCTTACCGTCAGGGCGAGGAACAGTAGTTTGCACTTACTAACCTAAATATAGAAACATGAATCAGAATCTTATTGTTTATTTTTCTGCCTTTTCCGGTTTGGCAGGATTGACTGGATGCGCTCAGGCTCAGAAGCAGGAAGCGCCCGATTTGAAGCGGCCGAATGTGATTTTTATTTATTCGGACGATTTGGGCATCGGTGATTTGAGCTGTTACGGAGCCACGAAGATTTCTACTCCGAACATTGACAAACTGGCTGCACAGGGAGTCCAGTTTACCAATGCGTATGCTACTTCGGCCACCAGTACACCGTCGCGCTATGGTATGCTGACAGGTTGCTATCCGTGGAGAAAAGAAAATACGGGTATTGCTCCTGGAAACTCAGAACTGATAATCGACACCACTTGCGTAACCTTGGCTGACGTATTTCACGAAGCGGGGTATCATACAGGCGCCGTGGGAAAATGGCATTTGGGGCTGGGACCTGCAGGAGGAACCAACTTTAACGGACTGATTAAACCTAACACTCAAAGCATCGGCTTTGACTACGAGTTCATTATTCCGGCTACGGTAGATCGTGTGCCTTGTGTGTTTGTAGAAAATGGACGGGTGGCCGGACTGGACCCTTCTGACCCTATTACCGTGAGCTATGACCACAAGGTCGGCAACTGGCCCACGGGAGAAGAGAATCCGGAACTGGTGAAATTGAAACCCAGTCAGGGACATAATAATACCATTATCAACGGTATCCCGCGTATCGGTTGGATGACAGGCGGAAAGTCGGCTTTGTGGAATGATGAGGAGATTGCTGATGTCATCACTGGAAAGGCCAAAGACTTCATTTGCTCGTCTACCGACAAGCCTTTCTTCCTGTATATGGGAACACAGGATGTGCATGTGCCACGTGTACCCCATCCGCGTTTTGCCGGAAAGAGCGGGCTGGGAACCCGTGGAGATGTCATTCTTCAGCTGGACTGGACCATTGGTGAGATTATGCATACCTTAGACAGTTTGGGTATTGCCGATAACACTTTGTTTATTTTTACTAGCGACAACGGCCCGGTAATAGACGATGGATATCAGGACCAGGCCCGCGAGATGTTGAATGGACATACTCCGATGGGTATCTACCGGGGTGGAAAATACAGTTTGTATGAAGCCGGTACCCGTATCCCATTTATTGTACGTTGGCCGGCAGCTATTCAGAAACCTTGCAAGCAGCAGGGATTGTTCTCACAGATTGATGTGTTTGCTTCCTTGGCCGAGATTATGGAAATGCCGTTGGCCAAAGGGGTAGCTCCCGACAGTCATGCCCGTTCACAGGCTTTGATGGGAAAAGACCAGACCGACAGGGAATATGTGGTAGAGCAGAATTTGAACAATACACTGGCTATTATTCAGGGAGAATGGAAATATTTGCAGCCAAGTGACAAACCTGCTTTGGAATATTGGACCAAGACGGAATTGGGAAACTCTCCGGAACCTCAGTTGTATAATCTGCGTACAGATCCTTCTGAAAAGGTGAATGTGGCAGCTCAGCATCCGGAAAAGGTGAAAGAACTGGCCGCCTTGCTGGATAAGGTAATCGCAGCTCAATAAAGAGCAAATTACTTTGCTTAAATACCTTGACACGAACGTGATGAGAGGTAGTCACGTTCGTGCGGAGAGCTCGACACGTTCGTGTCAAGGTGTCGTCACGTTCGTGACGAGGTAAAAATCGAAATGCGTTTGAAATAAAGTGGCAGTAGAGCGTGAAAAAAATCGTCCTTTATTTAGTCTGACTGTATCCTTCTGTTTTCAGCAAATCAATGATACGCTGCTTGAATTCTCCTTGAATGAGAATTTCTCCATCCTTCACGGCACCTCCCACGCCACATTTCGTCTTGAGCTTTCTGCCCAGTTCCTTCAAGTCCTCTTCCGAGCCGATAAATCCGGATACGACGGTGACGGTTTTTCCTCCTCGTCCTTTTTTCTCGATGCTGACTCTCAGCTTCTGCTGTTTCGGGTCGAGAGCTTCCGTTTCTACTTCTTCTCCTTTGTCATAATTGAAATCCGGATTGGTGGAATATACAATGTTCAAGCGCTCTTTCCAGTCGTTCTTTTTCATGTGAATTTAATTTAATCCGCTTCAAAGGTATGACATTTTTCAGAAATCGTACCCTCGATTTACGAGAAATAGTTTAATTTTGCACTATTGAATAATAGAGCAAATCTGGATGGCTGTACGAAGTCGTAAAATTACGGACAAGATTCCTGAGCCTACTTTACGCAGACTCCCGTGGTATCTTTCGAATGCGAAGCTGATGAAAGAGAAAGGGGAGAAATATGTGTCTTCTACTCAGATTTCCAGACAGATAAACATTGATGCCTCACAGATAGCGAAAGATCTTTCGTATGTGGATATCTCCGGACGTACGCGGGTGGGGTATGAAGTGGATTTGCTGATTCAGGTGCTGGAAGACTTTCTGGGATTTACGAACATGCACAAGGCCTATCTGTTCGGAGTCGGCAGTTTGGGAGGCGCCTTGCTGAGGGATTCCGGTCTGTCGCATTTCGGATTGAAGATTGTAGGTGCATTCGACATTAATCCGAATCTGGTGGAAACTACCGTAGAGGGAATTCCCATTTATCATACTGATGAGTTTGAACAGCGGATGGCGAAAGACGGGGTGAAAATCGGGGTGCTGACCGTACCCATCAACATCGCACAGGACATTACAGACAAGATGGTGGCCGGAGGAATCAAGGCTGTATGGAATTTTACGCCGTTCCGTATCCGTGTGCCGGAAACCATCGTGGTGCAGAACACGTCACTGTATGCCCATCTGGCCGTGATGTTCAATCGTTTGAATGAAATTATAAAGAAATAACTCCATGAAAATTATTGCTATAGGCATGAACTACAGCCTGCATTGCCATGAACTGCATGCAGGAGAAGCCTTGCCCCAAGAACCGGTCATCTTTATGAAGCCGGACTCTGCCTTGCTGAAAGACAGCAAGCCTTTTTTTATCCCTGATTTTTGTGAACAGGTGGATTACGAAACGGAGATGGTGGTGCGTATCTGCCGCCTGGGAAAAAACATCTCTGAACGTTTTGCCCATCGCTATTATGATGCGGTGACCGTAGGCATTGATTTTACGGCCCGCGACTTGCAGCGCAAGTTCCGTGCCGAGGGAAAGCCTTGGGAGTTGTGCAAAGGATTTGACAACTCGGCAGCCATCGGCGATTGGGTGCCGGTGGAAAAAGTAGGCGACATTCAGCACGTGAATTTCCATTTGGATATCGATGGAAAGACGGTACAGCAGGGAAATACGGGCGACATGCTGTTCACCGTAGACCAGATTATTGCCTACGTCAGCCGTTTCTGCACCTTGAAGATTGGAGATATGCTGTTTACTGGTACGCCGGTGGGGGTAGGTCCTGTGCAGATAGGCAATCATCTGGAGGGATATTTGGAAAATGAAAAACTTCTTGATTTTTACATACGATGAAGATAAGAGTTGGATTTGGGTTCGATGTGCACCGTCTGGTGCCGGGACGTGAATTGTGGCTGGGTGGAATTCGCTTGGAACATGAATTGGGCTTGTTGGGGCATTCGGATGCCGACGTGCTGATTCATGCCATCTGTGATGCACTGCTGGGAGCGGCCAACCTGCGTGACATTGGCTATCATTTCCCCGACAATTCGGTGGAATTCAAGAATATCGACAGCAAGATTCTGCTGGCAAAAACCGTGGAACTGATTGCCGAAAAAGGCTATCGGGTAGGGAATATCGATGCGACGGTGTGTGCCGAACGTCCGAAACTGAAAAACCGCATTCCGGAAATGCAGGAAGTGCTGGCAAAGGTGATGGGCGTGGAGGCAGACGATGTCTCCATCAAGGCAACCACGACCGAGAAACTGGGATTTACCGGACGGGAAGAAGGTATCTCAGCGTATGCCACGGTGTTAATTGAAAAAGATTGAGAAAGGGGAGGAACGATGAATCCGAAATATTCAGTGGTCATACCGGTGTACAACCGCCCGGATGAGGTGGACGAACTGTTGCAGAGCCTGACCGGACAGACCTATAAGGACTTCGAGGTGGTGGTAGTGGAAGACGGTTCTTCCATTCCGTGCAAGCAGGTTGTGGAAAAATATGAAGGAAAACTGGATGTCCATTATTTTGAGAAACCGAACTCCGGTCCGGGGCAGACGCGGAACTATGCGGTCGAACGGAGTCGTGGAGAGTATCTGCTGATTCTGGATTCCGATTGTATTTTGCCTGCTACTTACTTGGCTGCGGTGGAAGCGGAATTGCAGCGGGAACCGGCAGATGCGTTCGGTGGTCCCGACCGGGCGCACGATTCGTTTACTGACGTACAGAAAGCCATCAATTATGCCATGACTTCTTTTTTCACCACGGGAGGAATCCGGGGAGGAAAGAAGAAAATGGACAAGTTCTACCCCCGCAGTTTCAACATGGGAGTCCGGGCCGATGTGTATAAGTCACTGGGCGGATTCTCCCGGATGCGTTTCGGCGAGGACATCGACTTCAGTATCCGTATCTTCAAGGGAGGATATCGCTGTCGGTTGTTTCCGGAAGCATGGGTGTGGCATAAGCGCCGTACGGATTTGAAGAAATTTTTCAAGCAGGTACACAATTCCGGCATTGCCCGTATTGACTTGTACAAGAAATATCCGGAATCGTTGAAAGTGGTACATCTGTTGCCGGCAGTGTTTACGGTCGGTGTGGTACTGGTTCTGCTGGCTGCTTTTATCTGTCCGTGGAGCCTGCTTTTACTGGCTTTGTTTGCCGTCGTTATTTTTACAGACGCTTCTCTTCGTAATAAAAGTCTGAAAATTGGTGGACTATCCGTCTTTGCTGCGTTTATACAGTTGACGGGCTATGGTTCCGGTTTTTTACGGGCATGGTGGAAACGCTGTGTATGCGGAGGAAAGTCATTCTCTGCTTTCGAAAAAACTTTTTATAAATAGAAGAATTCCTTTTTCTCCGGTCCGATGGTTCCGTCAGTCACTTTTAAAAGGAAGAACCATGAACGAGAAATTGCGTATAACCCAGTGGGCGGAAGAGGATCGGCCCCGGGAGAAAATGATGCTGCATGGCCCTGCGGCACTGAGCAATGCAGAACTGCTGGCTATATTGATTGGTTCCGGCAATGCGGAGGATACGGCGGTAGGATTGATGCGGAAAGTGCTGGAAGATTGTCATAACCGGTTGAGTGAGCTTGGAAAATATACGGTAGACGATTTGTGCCGTTACAAGGGGATTGGTCCGGCAAAGGCTGTCACGATTCTGGCAGCCTCAGAGTTGGGAAAGCGGAGACGGGAAGAGGAACCTTCCGAGCGTAAGCGGATTACCAGTTCGCAGGACGTGTATACCTTTTTTCATCCATTGCTGTGCGACTTGCCCGTAGAAGAATGCTGGGTGATGCTGCTCAATCAGGCTGCCAAGGTCATTGATGCCGTGAAAATCAGTCAGGGAGGATTGGCCTCCACGCAGGTGGACGTGCGTTGTATCTTGCGGGAGGCACTGTTGAAACGGGCCACTTCCATGATTCTTTGTCACAACCATCCTTCTGGAAACACCCGGCCAAGTCAGGATGACGACCGTCTGACCCATGCGTTGCTGGAAGCAGGGCGTACCATGAACATCCGCTTGTTGGACCATCTGGTTGTTTCGGACGGAAGTTACTATAGTTACGGAGATGAAGGACGTCTTTGAGTTCGTTTTTTTGCAGGGTAAGGATGAAAAAATGGAGATTTTTGCCTATGTTTGCAACAAAGAATAAAGATTGAATGATTATGGACAACGACAAGAAGTTGAAAATTGAGGAAAAGATTGTGGATATGCTGAAAACCGTGTACGACCCGGAAATTCCGGTAAACGTGTACGATTTAGGCTTGATTTATAAGATAGACCTTCAGGACGACGGCGAGCTGACCGTCGATATGACCTTGACGGCTCCCAACTGTCCGGCAGCCGATTTCATCATGGAGGATGTACGCCAGAAGCTGGAATCGGTGGAAGGGGTAAAATCTGCACAGATCAATCTGGTCTTTGAACCGGAATGGGACAAGGACATGATGACGGAAGAGGCAAAACTGGAACTGGGATTTATGTAAACAAATGCTTATGGATACGATGAAAAGTGTATATTTCCTTTCGGATGCTCATTTGGGTTCAAGAGCCATTGCGCACGGTCGTACGCAAGAACGTCGGCTGGTGAACTTTTTGGACAGCATCAAGCATCAGGCGGCTGCCGTGTATTTGCTGGGCGACATGTTCGATTTTTGGTATGAGTTCAAGCTGGTGGTTCCGAAGGGCTATACCCGTTTCCTGGGAAAACTTTCCGAACTGACAGACATGGGGGTGGAAGTGCACTTTTTCATCGGGAACCACGACATCTGGTGTGGAGATTATCTGGAAAAAGAGTGTGGTGTGATTCTGCACCGGGAACCGTTGACGTGCGAAATTTACGGAAAAGAGTTTTTCCTGGGACACGGTGACGGACTAGGCGACAACGACCGGAAGTTCAAACTGTTGCGGACGATGTTTCACAGCAAGACGCTGCAACGCCTGTTTTCGATGCTTCATCCGCGCTGGAGTGTGGAGTTCGGACTGGAATGGGCCAAGCACAGCCGTCTGAAAAGAGAAGACGGACGCGAGCCGGATTATATGGGAGAGGATAAGGAACCGCTGGTATTGTTTTCAAAAGAATACTTGAAGAGCCATCCTGACATAAATTTCTTTATTTACGGACACCGTCACATCATGCTGGATTTGATGTTGAGCCGAACCTCGCGGATGATGATTCTCGGCGACTGGATTACGGAGTTCTCGTATGCGGTGTTTGACGGAGAGAATATGTTCCTGGAACAATATATTGAAGGTGAAACTTCGGTGGAGTGATTCGCTATCACATAGGAAAAGCAACAGGCGGTGACAAGAATGGGTTCTTGCCACCGCCTGTTGCTTATGAGGTTTGTATGTGGTTTATCGGGCCACTTCTCCGCTTTCCTGACGGGCAAGCAGACCTTCTACTTCGGATACCTTGACCATGTTGTAGTCGCCGGCAATGGTATTCTTCAATACAGAAGCAGCTGTTGAAAAATCTACACGTTTCTGATTGTCTTCGAATGCATTCTGTGCATACAGCATGGCGCCACAGAAGGCATCGCCTACTCCTACACAGTCGATGACGTTGTCGATGTCGAACACGCGGGTGTATTTCATTTCACCGTGGGCATAGAGAATGCCGGCAAATGTGTGGTGCTCGGAACTCATGACGTTGCGCAGGGCAATGTAGATGTACTTGCAGTTCGGAATCTGCTGGCTGATGCCTTGGCAGAATTTCTCGTAGGCAGCTGTGTCGTATTTCTCACCGCTCTTGGTGGCTTTGAAGCCGGGAGCCGGAATGCCAGTCACGAGGGCATATTCGCCTTCACTTCCGAACATGATGTCGCTGCTGGTCATTAGCGGACGCAATACCTCTTGAGCCGTTTTTCCATAATTCCACAAGTTTTTGCGGTAGTTGATGTCGTAAGAGATGGTCAGTCCCATTTCTTTGGCAATGTCGATGGCTTCTTTACAAACGTCGGCCAAGCCCGGAGTCAGTGCGGCATCGATGCCTGACCAGTGGAAGATGGCGGCATCCTTGAAGATTTCCCGCCAGTTGATCATACCGGGTTTCAGTTCGGAGAAAGCCGAGTTTTCACGGTCGTAGATGACGTTGGAGTTACGCATGGCCGCAGCCTTTTCCATGTAATATGTACCAAGTCGGTGTCCGCCAAAAAGAATGTGCTTCGTGCCGATGTTATGTGAACGGAGTTCTGCGATACAAGTTTCTCCCAGTGCATTGTCCGGCAAACGCGTGATGTATTCCACTTCTCCGCCAAAATTGGCAATGGAAATGGCTACATTGGCTTCACTTCCTCCATAATTGACAAGGAAGTCGTGGCTTTGTTGAATACGCAGGTTGTCGGGTGTGGTGAGACGGAGCATGATTTCTCCAAATGTTACAATCTTTTTGCTCATAGTGGGATGTTTTTTATTTTAACTGAAAGCGGAGCAAAAAAGAAAAGGATACTCCTTGCGGGGATTCCTTTTCCTTGCTTTCGTTTCCTCGGCAAAGATAGTGAATTCCTGTCAGGGGGTATCCTCTTTTAACTCTTTTAGGATTCCTGTGGTTTATTTGCTGTTCAGGATGTTCATGGTGTCGGTAGCAATCATCAGCTCTTCGTCGGTCGGGATGACTACGACTTTTACTTTGGAATTGTCAGTAGAGATGATGGCTTCTTTTCCGCGAACTTTGTTTCTTTCCGGATCGATTTCTACGCCCAGGAAGCCCAAAGTCTTGCAGACACCGGCACGGGCAGTAGCCTGGTTTTCACCTACACCACCTGTGAACAGGATGACGTCGACGCCTCCCATGGCAGCAGCGTATGCACCGATGTATTTGGTGATGCGGTAGAAGTACATGTTTTCAGTCAGGATGGCACGTTCTTCGCCTCTGGCTACGGCATCTTCCAGCTCACGCATGTCGCTTGATTTTTCGAACATACCCAGCACACCGCTCTTCTTGTTCAGCAGGGTAGACATTTCATCTGGAGTCAGGCCTTCTTTCTTCATGATGTAAGTGATGGCACCTCCGTCGATGTCTCCACTACGAGTACCCATCATCAAGCCTTCCAGCGGAGTCAGTCCCATGCTGGTATCGATACATTTTCCGTCTTTTACAGCAGCGATGGAACCACCGTTACCGATGTGGCAGGTGATGATACGGCTGCCTTCCTGCGGGATACCCAGGAATTCACATACACGTTTTGAAACATAGCGGTGAGAAGTTCCGTGGAAACCGTAGCGGCGGATACCGTATTTTTCATAATAGCTGTAAGGAATGGCATACAGGTATGCATAGTCCGGCATAGTCTGGTGGAAAGCAGTATCGAATACGGCTACCTGCGGCACTTCCGGCAACAGTTTCTGAACGGCATAGATACCTTTCAGGTTAGCCGGGTTGTGAAGCGGGCCCAGGTCGCAGCACTCTTCTACGGCTGCAATCACGGCATCGTCAATCAGTACAGAACCACTGAACTTGGTACCTCCGTGCAGTACGCGGTGACCCACAGCTTTGATTTCATGCAGGTTTTTTACAGCACCGTATTCAGGATTGGTCAGTGTATCGAAGATGAATTGTACGCCGGTAGTGTGTTCCGGTACGTCTTTTTCGAGGATTTTCTTTTCACCGTTCGGCAGAGTAAGCTTCAGGAAAGAGCCCGGAAGGCCGATTTTTTCGATTCCTCCTTGCGCGAGGACTTCTTTTGTAGTCATTTCAAACAGTTTGTACTTGATTGAAGAGCTACCACAGTTGAGTACTAATACTTTCATATAATTGGAATATTTTTTTAGAATAGTGAAAATCATAATGCCACTCTGCGAGAAAGGGGAGTGGCATTATGGATATGGATAAGATTCGGATGATTACTGAGCTTTGGCAGCGATGGCCTGGTTAGCTGTGATGGCAATCATCTTATATACGTCGTCTACACTGCATCCACGAGACAAGTCGTTGACCGGACGGGCGATACCCTGCAGGATCGGTCCTACGGCAGTTGCATGTCCCAGACGTTCTACCAGTTTGTAAGAGATGTTTCCGACTTCCAGACACGGAACCACCAGTACGTTGGCTTTTCCAGCGATTTCTGAACCCGGAGCTTTGCTGGCGCCTACCTTCGGAACCAGTGCAGCATCGGCCTGCAGTTCACCGTCAATCTTCAGGGACGGATCCATTTCTTTGGCAATCTTCAGGGCTTCTACCACTTTGTCTACTACTTCATGTTTAGCAGAACCTTTGGTTGAGAAACTCAACATGGCTACACGCGGGTCAAGACCTGCTACAGACTGAGCTGTACGAGCCGTACAGATGGCAATCTGTGCCAGTTGGTTGGCATCCGGAACCGGAGTTACGGCTACGTCACCCATTACCAGGATACCGTTGTCACCGCATTCAGGAGCGTGTGTCAGCAACAGCATGGCACCTGAAACACAAGTGATACCCGGAGCAGTCTTGATAATCTGCAATGCCGGACGAAGTACGTCGCCAGTCGTGTTGCGGGCACCGGCCAGCTGTCCGTCTGCATCACCCGATTTGATAATCAGACAGCCCAAGTAAAGCGGATTCAAAACCAGTTTGCGGGCTTCTTCGATGGTCATGCCTTTTTTCTTACGAAGTTCGCAAAGCAGTTGTGCGTATTCTTCTTTCTTCGGATGGTTTTCCGGATCGATGATGGTAGCTTTGTGAATGTTACCTAATCCCCATTCTTTGGCCAGACCCATGATTTCATCGGGATTACCCAACAGAATCAAGTCTGCTACACCGTCTGTCAATACCTGATTGGCAGCCTTCAAAGTACGTTCTTCTGTTCCTTCCGGAAGCACGATGCGCTGTTTGTTTGCTTTAGCGCGTTCAACGATTTCACTGATTAAATCCATGATTTATATGTTAAATAATAAATGCTTGTTGTGTGCGATAACATTGTTTCCCTTATCTGCTGCAAAAATAGCTATTTTTGTAATATCTAGTTTGCAAAAGACGTTTTTTTTTACTTTAAAGTATGCAAAAACCCTCACTTCTTTTATGAAGGGGAATAAAAACCGGTTTTTGGGTAGATTGGTTTTTCTGATTATGTAAATTTGCGCCGGTTTTCAATATTAAATTTAAGGTAAAATGATTCGACAGTGTTCTATTCTTTTCGGATGTCTGGCATTGGGCGAGCTGATTGTATATCTGACGGGCATAAAACTGCCTTCAAGTATCATCGGTATGCTGCTGCTGACTCTGTTTCTTCAGCTGGGTTGGATAAAGCTGGAGTGGGTGCAAGGCCTGACTAATTTCTTGGTAGCTAATCTCGGATTTTTCTTTGTGCCATCGGGGGTGGCTTTGATGCTTTATTTCGACATCATTACGGCCCAGTTCTGGCCGATTGTGATTGCTACGTTGGTTAGTACAGTATTAGTGTTGGTTGTTACAGGTTGGGTTCATCAATTGGTGCGTAAGTATGGATTTTTTCGAAAATAAGTTCTTTTTATTGGCCATTACATTTGGCTTTTATTTCTTGTCAAAATTGTTGCAAAGAAAAACGGGTTGGGTCTTGTTGAACCCGATTTTGGTGGCGATTGCCTTACTGATTTGTTTCCTGGAATGTACAGGTGTCTCTTATAAAACATATTCAGAAGCAGGTTATCTTGTAGAATTCTGGTTGAAGCCGGCAGTAGTGGCATTGGGTGTTCCATTGTATCTGCAGTTGCGTATGATTAAGAAACAGCTGATGCCGATTCTGGTTTCACAGCTGGCAGGCTGTGTAGTAGGGCTGGTTTCTGTCACCATTATAGCCAAGCTGTTGGATGCATCGCCTGAAGTGATTATGTCTTTGGCTCCGAAATCGGTTACCACTCCGATTGCCATGGAAGTATCGAATGCAGTAGGAGGTATTCCTTCTTTGACGGCAGCTGTGGTGATTGTGGTCGGATTGTTTGGGGCTATTTGCGGTTTTAAACTTCTGCAGGTAGGACGTGTGGCCAGTCCGATTGCCCAGGGCTTGTCCATGGGTACGGCCAGTCATGCCGTGGGTACTTCACGTGCCATGGAAGTGAGTGGAAAGTATGGAGCGTATGCCAGCTTGGGACTGACATTGAACGGAATCCTTACAGCACTGCTTTCACCGACCATTCTGCATCTGCTGGGATTGTATTAAAGGTTGTTACGGGATGTCATATTGTCCAAACAGGAGGTGAACTGTGAAAGGGATGAATTGGTCTTTTTCGCAAAATGCACTATATTTGTCCTTTAAACAGGGAACCAAATTTGTGTTATGATTACATTTAAACCTATTGAACTAGACGACAAAGATAGGGTCCAGAAATATACGTTACGCAGTTGGCGTCGTAATTGCGACCTGTCATTTTCTAATTTATACAGCTGGCGCTTCTTGTATCGTACGGAGATTGCGGAGAAGGACGGCTTCTTGTTGTTCCGTTTTTATGCCGACAATCAATTGGCTTACATGATGCCGGTGGGAGAGGGTAATCTCCATTCTATATTGGAGGAACTGATGGAGGATGCACGCAGCCTGGGGGCTCCTTTCCGTTTGCTGGGAGTCTGCGTCGGGATGCGTGCAGAACTGGAATCGGCTTTCCCGTTCCAGTTTGATTTCGTGGCCGACCGTGATTATTTTGATTATGTGTATCTGCGGACAGATTTGGCTACTCTGCGTGGAAAGAAATATCAACCCAAGCGGAATCACATCAATAAGTTCAAGGCGGCTTATCCGGATTATGAATACAAACAGCTGACTCCCGAGCTGATTCCAGAATGCTTGCAACTGGAAACGGAGTGGTGTAAGGCAAATGATTGTGCGGAGAATCAGGCTCTGCAGGATGAACGTCGTTCCATGACAGCGGCGTTGCAACACATGGATCAGCTGGACATTCAGGGAGGTGTACTTTATGTAGGAGGCAAGATTGTGGCTTTCACGTTTGGTGCGCCCATCAACCAGGAAACCTTTGATACCTGTGTGGAAAAGGCTGATACGGATATTGAAGGAGCATACGCCATGATTAACTATGAGTTTGCCAACCATATTCCTGAACAGTATGTGTATATCAACCGGGAAGAAGATTTGGGATTGGAAGGGCTTCGCAGGGCGAAACTGTCTTATCATCCGGAGATTCTTCTTGAAAAGTACGTGGCAGAATTGAAATGACAATAAAGGAACAAGTCAAAGTCCTCTGGAAACAGTGTTTCCATGATACGGACGAATTCATTGATTTTTATTTTCAAAAGCGGTATACCGATGAGCTGAACAGTTATGCGGAAGCAGACGGTCGGGTCATTGCCGCTTTGCAGCGTATTCCTTATGCTTTGACGTATGAGGGGATGGAAATGCCTGTCGCCTATATTTCCGGGGCCTGTACGGATCCGGCCTATCGGAACCAAGGGACGATGCGTCGGTTGCTGGCGGAAGCACATCGTCGGATGTACCGGGAAGGAGTGATGTTTTCTACTTTGATTCCGGCGGAAGAATGGTTGAAAGGATATTATGCCCGTTCCGGATATGCGAATTGTTTTTCACAGACAAAAAAGTTATTAACAGCTTCTTCTTTACCTGTTGATAACTTTTCGGGGTCGTTGAAAATGGTTGAAATCCCTCCTGAGAGTACACTGTGTGGGGATGCATTTCGTTTTTTTGATCATTTCCAATCTTCCCAGGAGGCTTACATACAGCATGATTGGGAGGATTTCCACATTATATTAACCGATTTGCAGTTGAGCGGCGGTTCGTTGTGGGGGGCTTTTCAGGAAGGAGTCTTGAGTGGGCTCTGTTTTTGCTTTCCGGAAGAAAAGACGTTGAAAGTAACGGAACAGGTTGCTGTGGGGAAAGAGGTGGAGCAGGCTATGTTGGAGTATCTATTGTCTCACTACCATGCGGTTCAGGCAGAATGTCTGGGGAGAGAAGGAGAAAACTCCTATGAGCTGGGAATGGCGAGAATCATTCATGTAGAAGCCATGCTGCGGTTGCTGGCAGGCAGGCATTCAAGTAATCTTTATATAAAGGTGGAAGGGGATGAGGCTATTCCTGAAAATAATGGCTGGCACAATGTAGAAAATGGACATTATTTTAGAGGACGACAAGAGGGAAAAACATATCGTATCCTTTCTATTGAAAGATTGACTTGCTTGCTGTTTGAGGGAAAACACCCTTATATGAATCTGATGTTAAATTAAGGACTATTGTTCGCTTTCCGAGGTTAACATACGTTCCAGTTCTTCGGCGGTGAGTTTTAGGTGAAACTGTCCGCGGTAGGCGATGGAGATACCTCCGGTTTCTTCCGATACAATGATGGCCATGGCATCCGTTTCCTGTGAGACACCTAATGCTGCGCGGTGGCGAAGTCCCAGTTCTTTGGGAATTTCCAGGTTGTGTGAGACCGGAAGAATGCATCCCGCAGCTTTTATCCGTTTGTGACTGATAATCATGGCTCCATCGTGAAGCGGGCTGTTTTTAAAGAAAATGTTTTCAATCAGCCGTTGGTTGATGTTGGCATCAATCACATCTCCTGTGCGTACGATATCATCTAGTGGAAAGTCTTTTTCGATGACAATCAAGGCGCCTACTTTTCCTTTGCTCATGTTCAGGCAAGCCATGACAATAGGCATGATGTCTTCTCGTTCTGTTTCATTCTTTTTGTTGCCTTTCAGGAAGCGGAACAGACTGTTGCTTCGGTGTCGGGAACCAAGGGAAAGTAGAAAATGGCGTATCTCATCCTGGAACAAAACAATCAGGGCTATGACTCCCACGCTGACCAGCTTGTCGAAGATAGAGCCTAGCAGTCGCATCTGAAGTACTTGTGATACAATGACCCAGATGATAATGAACACCAGAATTCCGATAAAAATATTGATGGAGCCCGACGATTTCATCAACTTGTAAGTCTTATACAGCAGAAAGGCTACCAGCAGGATGTCGAGTATGTCTTTAAAGCTAAGTATGTATATATCGAAAGGCATAAATGAAGAAAATATGAAAGTTCGTGTTTGGAATCATCGTTCTTTAAGTGCCTGAAAAATCCGTACGGTTTCAGTGGCGGCCTTGACATCGTGCACCCGGAGTATACGGGCTCCTTTCATCAGTGCAATGGCATGCAGGGCAGTAGTTCCATTTAATGCATCTTCTGGTCCTTCCCCAAGCAGCTTGTAGACCATAGACTTTCGGGAAACTCCTATCAGAATGGGTAGCTGGAACATTTGCAGTTCTTCCAGTTTATCCAATATTTCATAGTTGTGTGCCAAGGTTTTTCCGAAACCAAATCCTGGGTCGATAATCAGGTCTTTTACACCAGAGGCTCGTAGTTTTTCGATTTTTTCGGCAAAGTAAAGAATAATTTCTTTTACCGGGTTGTCGTAGTGAGGATTTTTTTGCATGTTTTGTGGAGTTCCCTGCATGTGCATCATGATGTAGGGGACTTTGAGTTGGGCTATTGTGGAAAACATTTCTGGGTCCATCTGGCCTGCGGCAATGTCATTGATGAGAGCTATCCCATATTCTTCTACACACATTTTTGCCACATCGGCCCGAAAGGTATCGACCGAGACGACGGCTTCCGGACATTCGTTCCGAAGTATTTCCAACCCGTATTTGAGTCGTTCCATTTCTTCTTTAGGAGAAACATCCGACGCATCTGGTCGTGAGGAATAAGCTCCAATATCAATAAAGTCACCTCCTTCGTCCAAGATTTGGTGAATCCGGGCAATAATGTCTTTTTCGGTCTGTTTGCGGCTGTCCGCATAAAAAGAATCGGGAGTGATGTTGAGGATTCCCATAACCCGGGGTTGGGATAAATCCATCAACTGTCCGTTGACATTGATATATCTTGCGAATGTTTCTTCCATGTTTCCACCTCGTTTTTTGCTCTGCAAAGGTACGTACAATAATTCAATTAGGGCACGTCATTGCATTCGAATTTTGTTTGGGAAAAGGATTTTTTATGGGGTTTCTTTCTCTCTTTTTACACTTTTGGGTAAAAAAAAGCTCAAAAGTTTGCAGGTTAAAAATTTAGTTGTACCTTTGCAACCGCAATTGAGAACGAGACTATCGGGCGTTTAGCTCAGCTGGTTCAGAGCATCTGCCTTACAAGCAGAGGGTCGGCGGTTCGAATCCGTCAACGCCCACTCAACGAATTTCTCGTAAATCATTGCTTTTTCTTTTTGGGGCGTTTAGCTCAGCTGGTTCAGAGCATCTGCCTTACAAGCAGAGGGTCGGCGGTTCGAATCCGTCAACGCCCACGTCAAGCTTCGCGATTCTTTTGCGGAGCTTTCTTTTTTTAATTCCTTTAGTATGCAAACATTGATTCTGGCGGATAATCAGGATGTGACTCGTTGTGGAATGAAATCCATAGCGCTGGACTTTTTTCCTTTATGTAATTGTGTGGAAGTGACCGACTGGGGATGTTTGACAGAGTCTTTATTGACTTTTCCAGTAGCATGTGTCGTGTTGGATTATACCTTGTTTGATTGTACGCTTAATCAACTATTGGTGTTGCATGAACGTTTTCCTCAAGTTCATTTTGTGTTGTTCAGTGACCAATTGGAGAAAGATTTTATTTGGCGTGTATTGTTTGCTGGGCCGAGATTTCATGTGTTGATGAAAGATGCGTCGCTGACGGAAATCAGGCAATGTTTGGCAAGTGTTGAGGGTAATCAGCAGTTTATAAGCCGGAAAGTGCAGGCGCTTCTGGAGGAAGAAAGGAAGAAGGGGAGTGAGGAGGTATATCCTCTGACGCAGACTGAGAAAGAAATCTTACGTTCGATGGCACTTGGCCGAAGCACTAAAGAAATTGCAGCCGATCGTTTTCTTAGTGTGTATACGGTGGCCACTCATCG
The DNA here is from genome assembly GCF_025567125.1 of Phocaeicola fibrisolvens. Lineage (NCBI taxonomy): Bacteria > Pseudomonadati > Bacteroidota > Bacteroidia > Bacteroidales > Bacteroidaceae > Phocaeicola > Phocaeicola fibrisolvens. The sequence continues at coordinate 125,439 of NZ_JAOQJI010000008.1, forward strand.
AAAGAATATATTCCGGAAACTGAAGGTGAATAATGCGCACGAAGCGATTCGTTATGCGCTTCGTGCGGGGATTGTGGATACAATGGAGTATTGTATCTGATTTATCTCTAAAGTGGGTATTCCTCAAAAGCGAATAAAGCGGTCGATAAATAACGCTCTCCGGTATCCGGGAGTAGTACTACGATGTTTTTCCCGGCATATTCTGGTTTTGAGGCTATTTGTAAAGCGGCATAGGTCGCAGCTCCTGAAGAAATACCAGTGAGGAGTCCTTCTTTCAACGACAGTTCTCTTCCTGTCCGGATGGCATCGTTGTCGGTTACGCGGATGATTTTATCTACTACTTTCGGGTTGAAGGTTTTGGGGATAAATCCGGCACCGATTCCTTGTATCTTGTGCATTCCCGGTTTATCGCCTGAGAGTACGGCTGAGGAGTCTGGTTCTACGGCGATGATTTCAATGTGTGGATTATGCTGTTTCAGGCCTTCTCCCACTCCGCTTATGGTTCCTCCTGTGCCCACTCCTGCGATGAATACATCTACCTTTCCGTCGGTGTCTTCCCATATTTCTTGTGCGGTAGTTGAAATGTGGGTGCGTGGATTTGCTAGATTTTCAAACTGTTGCAGAATGACAGCTCCAGGAGTATGGTCGCGCAGTTCGTTGGCTTTTTCGATGGCTCCGCGCATTCCTTTGTTTCCAGGGGTTAGTACAAGCTGGGCTCCCATGGCTTTCAGTAAGTTTTGGCGTTCGATACTCATGGTTTCGGGCATGGTGAGTATGGCTTTATAACCTTTTACTCCTGCTACCCAGGCCAGTCCGACTCCTGTATTTCCGCTGGTCGGTTCAATGATTACAGCACCTGGTTTTAGGATGCCTTGTTTCTCGGCGTCTTCGATCATCGCCAAGGCGATACGGTCTTTTACGCTGCCGCCAGGATTAAAGTATTCCAGTTTCGCAATAAGTCGAGCCTGTGCTTGGTGTGCTTTTCCCAAGCGCTCCAGTTCCAGTAGGGGGGTGTGTCCGATAAGTTCGGTCAGTTGTTTTTTGATTCGTTCCATAATATTTGTTTTTGGGCAAAGATAGGAGGAAAGGGGAGGCTGGGCAATACCCTTTTTAGGGTATATTGGGATATAAAAAAAGAGAAACCAAAAGGTTTCTCTCTCTAGTTGCGGAGGCCTGACTCGAACAGACGACCTTTGGGTTATGAGCCCAACGAGCTACCAACTGCTCCACTCCGCGATGTTTCGGTTGTAGTTGCGGAGGCCTGACTCGAACAGACGACCTTTGGGTTATGAGCCCAACGAGCTACCAACTGCTCCACTCCGCGATGTTTTTTTCTTAATTGCGGTGCAAAGGTACGGACTTACTTTTATAAAAACAAATTTTTATGAGAGAAATATAGAAAACTTTATTTTTATTTAGAATAATAAATAGAATCAGGGGCTAGAAGGAAGCTGAAAAATGCGGGATGGGGGCTTTTCGGACGAATTTGAGACCGTATATTTGTGTAGTATCAAGAAAAACAGTACTTTTGCTCAGTTTTTTATCAGTTGTGCAATAAGGAAAGATGACAGTATTAAAGACGAGAGCTAAACTAGTAGACGTAGCCCGACAACTTTTCGCGAAGAAGGGAGTGGAAGATACGACGATGAACGATATTGCCCAAGCTTCAAAGAAAGGACGACGTACACTCTATACTTATTTTAAAAGTAAAGAGCAAATCTACATGGCAGTAGTGGAGTCTGAACTGGAAATGCTTTCCGACCAGCTGGAGAAGGCTGCAGGCAAGTCCATGTCTCCCGATAAGAAAATTCTGGAACTGATCATGACGCACTTGGATGCCATTAAGATGGTGGTATATCGGAATGGAACGTTGCGGGCCGACTTTTTTCGGGATATCTGGAGAGTGGAAGCCATGCGGAAAGATTTTGACCGAAAAGAAATAGCATTGTTCCGTCGCATTTTGTGGGAAGGAAAAGAGAAAGGTCTTTTCGACATAGACAATGTGGAAATCACAGCTGATATTTTGCATTATTGTATAAAAGGTATTGAAGTACCCTATATACGTGGCCAGATTGGTGAAGACTTAGATGATGAAACTGGCTGGCGTTATGTGGCAAAGATTGTTTTTGGTGCATTGGGGTGCAAGGGAAAAGAAAATAATCATATCGTTTAATTAAAAAATAAAGAAAATGGGATTATTAACTGGAAAGACAGCCATTATTACGGGTGCTGCACGTGGTATTGGTAAAGCGATTGCATTGAAGTTTGCTGCTGAAGGAGCAAACATTGCCTTCACAGACTTGGTTATCGATGAAAACGGTCAGAATACAGAAAAGGAAATCGCCGCTTATGGTGTGAAAGTGAAGGGATACGCTTCTAATGCAGCAAGTTTTGAAGATACTGCAAAGGTGGTAGAACAAATTCACAATGACTTTGGCTCTATTGATATTTTGGTGAACAATGCCGGTATTACAAAAGACGGTCTGATGATGCGTATGAGCGAAGGACAGTGGGATGCCGTAATCACGGTCAACCTGAAGTCTGCCTTTAACTTCATCCATGCCTGCACACCGATTATGATGCGTCAGAAACATGGAAACATCATCAATATGGCTTCTGTAGTTGGTGTTCACGGTAATGCCGGACAGTGCAACTATTCTGCTTCCAAGGCTGGTTTGATCGGTTTGGCTAAGTCTATTGCACAAGAGTTGGGATCACGTGGTATTCGTGCCAATGCCATTGCTCCGGGCTTTATCATTACTGATATGACTGCTAAACTGTCCGACGAAGTGAAAGCTGAATGGAACAAGCGCATTCCTTTGCGTCGTGGCGGTACGCCGGAAGACGTGGCAAACATCGCTTTGTTCCTGGCTTCTGATATGTCTTCATACGTATCAGGACAGGTTATCCAGGTTGATGGTGGTATGAACATGTAATAGAGAAACAGCAATATTCAGAGAATGAAGAATAGGGAATAGAGGAAAGTTTCTTTCTTTATTCTCTGTTCTTCATTTTTTTATTTATGACAGTAGTTTACGAAGATAATCACATTATAGTGGTCAATAAGACTGCTTCAGAGATTGTGCAGGGCGACAAGACGGGCGATGTGCCTTTGTCGGAAACCGTAAAGCAGTATTTGAAAGAAAAATATGCCAAACCTGGAAACGTGTTTCTGGGCGTGACGCATCGTCTGGACCGTCCGGTAAGCGGATTGGTGGTGTTTGCCAAAACGAGTAAGGCGTTGAGTCGTTTGAACGAGATGTTTCGTAATGGAGAAGTAAAAAAGACTTACTGGGCCATTGTGAAGCAACCGCCGAAGGAAACCGAAGGTGAATTGGTACACTATTTGGTGAGGAACGAGAAACAGAACAAGTCTTACGCTTACGACAGAGAAGTCAAGAACTCCAAGAAAGCTGTATTGCATTACCGGTTGATTGGGCGTTCCGAAAATTACTATCTGCTGGAAGTCGATTTGAAGACAGGGCGTCATCATCAGATACGTTGTCAGCTGGCCAAGATGGGATGTCCCATCAAGGGAGATTTAAAATATGGATTTCCCCGCTCCAATCCCGACGGCAGCATTTGCCTGCATGCCCGTCGTGTACGTTTCGTGCATCCGGTATCCAAGGAAGCAATCGATCTTGTTGCTCCTCTTCCTTCCGGAAATTTGTGGAATGGTTTCGGGTATGTATAGGGACATTCAGTAAATAATATAAAATTAGCCAACTAATTCATACACAAAGTGTTGCGAATTAGCTGGCTTTTTTGTATCTTTAGGTATTCCCCCGAAA
>NZ_JAOQJI010000080.1:0-7911 GCF_025567125.1 Phocaeicola fibrisolvens
AATCAAACCGACCTCACTGCTAATGTTCCGGAGGGTAACGGTCCTAGACAGCTTACGCTGTGGTAAAATTTCTCCGGACAGCAATGAATATAAATATAAGGATTTAATAATACCAACTGTACTCCTTGTGACAAATCTGTTTTTATAGGAATGATTTTAGAATTCAATCTGTCGTCTAAATCAGCTTGATTTTCAGAAGTACTTTTTATGATAGTATCATTCTTAATGTCAATAATATTTATATAATGATTATTACTTATGTCCTTGTCTCTCAGAAATATTTCTACTAAAGAATCCATTCTGTTGATTGACATTTCAATGCCAATATCTTGTATGCCTTCATACAGATATGTTATTGAAGGTATGGAATCACTTTCAGGACCGGCTAATATTTCTGTACCTTCAGGAATTTCCTTACAGGCTAAATTCGTTTCTTCTCTTAGAGCTTTCTCAAATACTTCAGAACTTACTTTGAGCAAATCGTTTTTTATCAGTTCATACGAATTGTATATCCATATCATCTGCAAAGCCATAGCCCCGATAAGTCCTACGACAGACAGTATGGTAATGAATAATATGTTTTTCTTACGTTTTGAAGTCTCCATATATGATATTATATGACTTTTTAATGGTTTTTCAATGCAAATATAATAATTGGGTTATGAACATAAATCGAAACACTGAAGTATTAACGTAAAGATAACATAAGGATAACTTAATGTTTGCCGATGCTTGGTTACCTTTGCAACAGTAAAACAAAGGAAGGCTTGAAAAGCATTTAATATAAATGGAGATTTTCCTCCAGTGGAGAAGTGGAAAGTTCAATACAGATTTTAGTTAAGATCATCATTAAAAAAAGTAGGATATGGGTATAAAAAGAATCGTAAATAGCAATAGCTTGTATGATAAAAAATAAGAAACTGAAATATACACTGTTTATATTGTCTATTCTTATTTCAATATTAAGTATGGTTTTACGATAAAACTACATTAAAAATAATCAAGATGAAAACATCAGATAAACAAATTAATAAAGAATCAGTTCAGCGGAAGGCATTGATTTCATACGGAAGAGGGCCTGAAGGTGAGGAAGTGATGATAGACATCACGGAGCCTAAACGGATAAATGTAAAAACCATTGTGGCCTTCGTTATTATCCTGCCAGTGATGATGTGGCTGTTTTCTGTCATTTATGGAATTGACAGTCTGAATGTCACATCAGAGAATTATTTCAGTAAAGGCCGGTATGTAATATTCTCCAGTGTGCTTTGTGGTATTTTATTGAACTGGTTAATTCAGGCCATCGTTTATATTATAATCAATCCTCGGTCATATAGTAAATTTGCAGTAATACATAATAAGCGAAACCATACCATACGTTTTTTTTATAACGGAGATATGAGAATAGTTCATTTCCGTATAGCTAATATTCTTGCGCATTGGATATGTGGATATATCCCTTTGTTGTTGGGCTTTATTATAGGGGATATTTCTATATGTTACTTTGGTCTTTTGTCAATCATGTTCTTCTTTGATGAAACCAGTATTGTATGGAGACTGCGCCATTACAGCGGACAGGCTTTGTGCAGATATAAGTCAGATAGAGAATAACTATCCGAGATTATGACAGAGAGCTTATTACTCTATATGAATCTACGCTCAAAACAGATTGTGCGTGTATTTGCAGGCATCGGACCGTTCCGGTGTCTGTTTCTTATCGGTATCGCTGCCATCCTGTTTTATGCTTTCGCGAAAGTAACGAGCGTATGGGTATTGCCAGTGTGTTATCTGCTTATGCTCTGGCTGTATCATAACAGCAGAAAAGACAAGGAGTTTCTGTCTTTACAGGTGCAAGGAATCAAAGGATTGTTTACGGCAGAATATTTATTGCTCGGTTTACCGTTTATTATTTCGGGGATAATTGCTGCAAATTACATTTCTTTACCAGTTATCATACTGATTGCGGTAGTTATGCCATGGATTCACCCTGTCAGGTTTCATTCTATAGTTCTGCCTGTGCCTTTATTATACAGTGGGGATTTGCTGTATAGAAGGATGTTCCGGAAACAAGTATCACTGTATGCGGTATTGCTCTTTCTGTCTTTCATGGGAGTACTGCATGACAATATCAATCTCTGTAAAGTATGCCTGATATTGTGGGGAGCAATTCAGGGAACGGCATATATGGTGACGCCACAGAAGCATGAACTCTCTGTCTATAATAGTTTCGGAATGTATCAGCTGATACTGGTCAAATCAGGGCTGAGGAATATCTTTATCACCATGTTCCCGTTCATAGTACTTATGCTTATGCTGATACACGACTCAGAAGCTATACTTTTCTGTCTTGCATTGTTCTCTTCGACATTGTTATACCAGTGGAATATGGGCATGGCAAGATTCTCCTTTGAGACACAAACAGTAATGGGAATATACTGGCTGCTTTTCCCGTTGCCGCTGTTTTTAGTTTCGATTATGAACCCAGTTGTATTGATTCCTTATTTGGCTTTGAATATAGGCCTTACACTTTCTCTAAAGAAAAAATATAAACATATATGGAACTGATATATATAAAAGAATTGAGCAAGGCATACGGTAAGACGAGAGTGCTTGATAACCTTTCCGTTTCTTACGAATCCGGGAAAATCTACGGACTGGTGGGAGAAAACGGAGCCGGAAAAACAACACTTTTCAACTGCATCATGGGAGTAACTGATTATGAAGGCGAGATAAGGAAGTCATCACCAATGACTGTTGGTTATATGTCGGCTGAAAACTTCTTCTATTCCCTTATTACCGGAAAAGAATATCTTGAATTCTGTATCAAAGCTAAAGGGAAGAAGATGGATGCTAAAGCCATAGATTCATTGAATAAAGTTTTTCAACTGCCACTGGAAAGATTCGCTTCGGACTATTCCACAGGCATGAAGAAAAAGCTTGCGCTTATGTCCCTGCTCCTTCAGGAAAATGACCTGTACATCCTTGACGAACCTTTCAACGGGGTAGATCTTTACGGATGTATCCAACTTAAAAGAATCATACGCGAACTGAAGGGCAAAGGGAAGACTGTCATAATTTCATCGCATCTTATCAATGCGTTACACGAACTGTGTGATGAGATTGATTTTCTGGATGGTCATACCATTCGGAAAAGATATATTCAGGCATCAATAGATGAAATTGAGCAGGATATATTAAATAGGGGGAACAGTAATATGTAAAAAAATGATATCATGATTGACAATAATACTTTTCATAAAATACCGGTAACTTTCTTTGAGGAAAGCTATAATAAATATCAGAATGAGGTAATGAATCTGTTGCATTTTATCAGGTTATTTCATCCTGTCAGTATAGTTAATCCTGAAAGAGTCAACAGATTTGAAAGACAGGCAGAGAAAATCTGCCATGAAATGAAAGGTGTGATAGACTTGCAGCACTTCCAGTTTGCCTTGAATTCTCTGTTAGCCATACTTGAAGACGCACATACTTATTTCATGCCTGAAGATGGATTAATTTATCCATACGAGATAAGATATTATGAAGGCTGTTTTTATCTGTATGCTATAGATTCAGAATATCCTGATTTTACGGGAAAAGAGATTGTTTCCATTAATGACATATCCGTTAAAGATGTCAGGTTGGCTATGCGTAAAGCAATGCCCTCGGAGAATGGAATAAAAGCAGGGCTATGGAGTTTTTATCTGAATCGCAAAGCATTACTGCATCAGATGGGAGTAGATACTGCAAAGGGAGTTTGTCTTGGGTTTCATGATGGAAGTAGCCTGCTTTTTGAACCCGAAACAGATAACCGTTCCGGATGGTATCAAGTGAAGTTCCCTCCTCATCCTGTTACCGTGAAGCGTGATGATTTGTTCTCCTATCAGATAATTGAAGATAAATGCTATCTGCAATTTAACGTGATGTATGATTTGCAGTCGTATTTGCAATTATGTCAGGTTACGGGTACCAAGACCGAGGATAATTATCTGAACTTTCTGCCGTCATTTTCTGATTTTATAGATAAGATGGATGCCGATTTAAAGCAGCATCATATACGGAAGCTGGTGGTGGATATGCGTTATAATGGCGGAGGAAACAGTATGCTTGGCGACCAGCTTCTCCAATATCTTGGGGTTGATACGGACAGCATAATAAAATATAAGACATTTGTCAGAAAATCAGATTTTCTTTTCAAGTGTATGCCTAAATTCTACGTTTCCAGCAAAAGCAAATCTGGAGAACTTGTTTTAATGGAAGATTTTGAGAACTTGCCATTCCTTCCCAAAATAAAGAACCATTTTGAAGGGAAGGTAATATTCATACAAGGCCAGAACACTTTCAGCAGTGCAAATTATTTGCTTACAACTATAAAGGATAATCATCTTTTCACAATTATAGGTACTCCGACTTCGCAGAAGCCTACTTGCTTTGGTGATGTATTGCCTGTTGAATTGCCATTTACGGGTACAAAGGGATACATAAGTCACTCTTTCTTTGAAAGACCGGATGTAAGTCGCAATGAGGAAGATTGTTTATATCCTGATTTTCATATACCTGTGTCTATGAATGAAAGGTTGAAGGGTATTGATAAATGCTGGGAATGGGTTGAAATGAATTTGTCTGATGAGTCGATAATTGTGTAATATATTGCTGTAAATAGTTTATTATAAAGATTCACGATGGTTATGAAAATGAAGTTTATAATTTCAGGCATTCTGATTGCCGCTATCGGACTGGTACTGTCGCACACATATCGTCCGTATGTATATGAGAACCATATCAATGATTATCATCTGGCAGATGTGATAGGCAGTATCGTTTGCGTACCGGCTGCGGTATTATGCGTCTATGGCATTGAGAACAGATATTCGATAAAGCAATATACAATAGGGACTGCAATAGTCTATATTACATACGAGTTTCTCGGACTTTTCCATATACATGGCACTTTTGATATATATGATATTATTGCCATAATAATAAGCAGCCTTGTGTTTTATCGGATATGCTTGTTATTTGGAGTTTCAAGCGGCAGATAGATGGTAAATTCCGTGAACTCTCCTTCTGTGCTGTTGACGAATATTCTTCCCTCATGTGCCTTTATCACCTGGTCAACAAAGTTCAGGCCCAGTCCGAAACCTGAAGCTCCGTTTCTTCGGCTGCGCCTTGCCGCCGCTGCACGTTCATACTTCTGGAAAATGACTTTCTGATCGGCTTCGGATATGCCCAGCCCATTGTCGCGTACTTTCAGGATGGTGTAGCGTTCGCTTTCTTCCGTCGTGATGTGTATTTCCACACTCTCCTTGGAGTATTTGATGGCATTGTCAATCAGATTGCTTAATACTTCACTCACGTAATCGTTATCGGCATAAGCAGTTTTGGCCTGCAAGCTGATGATAAAGTTTACAGGCTTCTGTGCTTTAGCCTTGAATTTCTCGGTCAGTTTCTCTATTATCGGTGTAAGCTCAACTTCTGTTTTATTCATCTCTAGTTTATGGTTTTCCAGTTTGGAGATGGTCAGTATCTTGTTGGTGAGTGTTAACAGATGGTCAGTTTCGCTTTCTGCTATACTCATGTATTTGTTCTTTATCTCCGGTTTGGAATCAAGTCTTCCGCTTTTCAACATATCCTGCACCATCATAATAGTACTGAGAGGTGTTTTCATATCGTGAATCATAGCGTATGAGAAGTCCTCACGGATTTGGGAGATCGTATTCATTTTTGATATTATTCTTACTTGGTAGATTATGCAGAATACTACAAAAATGAGAAGTATTGTTGTCGATATAAGAAGTAGTCCCATCTTTTGAAAAAAGAAGTTATTGGGATTAATAATTTGGGCTTTAATTGTATATGAGAAGTCACTCCTTATAGGGATTTTCTGTGTTTCAATATAAAAAAATGAATAATGTGCTTTTCCTTTATTTTGTATAATACTATCCCCTTTTAATAGATATAGGCAAAAGCCATTATTAATATTTGCTTCTCCCAGAATTTGTTTATAATATTTTGCTATTGTATCCAATGAAATAGGTTTCCCAAGTTCATCTAATGATTCTTGCATATAAGCAAATTCCGGTATATCTTTTCCACTATCACTTTGGGGTCTGCTTTTAACCATTGTTCCTTGTGGTAAAGAACCCAATCTGGAAAATGTTTCAGCATTAATAGCATTCTCTAACAGATGACTTGTTTTAAATACTATTTCATTTTTGTTAAATTGATATGAACTATGTAGCCAGATAATTTGTATTAGGACCAAAATAAAAAGACCTAATATCGTTATTATTTTTATATATTTTCTCATTTGGCAGTTTTATTGCAAAGTTAATAAGATTAAGCATATATGTCACTAAAGCTTTTGCAGAAAGCTTCTTAACCTAAAGATAACGTAGCGATAACTAAAATCCGAATGGAGACAATTTATCTTTGTGACAATAAAACAAAATAAGTAATTCAATTAAAGTTTATATTTCTATGAAAAGAATAGTGAGAAAGAAGGTAAAAATGATGCTTTTGTCTGTCATTGTCATTGGAATTGTAGGAGGTCTTTCCTATTTTATCTACGGTGTGGCACAGATGTATAAAATAAACACATGGCAAAATGCTATTGGAAAAGAACTGCCAAGTAAATTTAAAGAAATACTACCCCTTAAAAGGAGTTCTAAAGGTTGGTTTTACATAACTGGTAAAGTAGGGACACATAAAAGAGATTTTATCCTGGATACGCAGGCTAGAAGTATGGCAAGGATTGAGTATCTTCAGTCACTGCATGCAAGTCATTGGGGAACTTACCCTAGAGCCGTGAAAAACTTATATGGACAGCAGGAAAAGTACGCTTTATATACATTGGATAATGTAGTTATAGCAGACGGACTGCCATTGTATAAGCCGTTATTCAGTGGTATAACTCAAACCAATGCATTATATGATTTGTTGGAGAAAGATTTATTGGGAAAAGACATATTGCAACATTTTGTGTGGAAATTTTCTTTGGATCATGATGAACTGATTTTGTTTTCAAATTCAGATGCCGATATGCTTCGTGAAGAAGCCTGTAATTACACGAAAATTGAGAATGGTTTGGATGAGGGAATACCGTTGCTGTTTGAGTCGGTGAAAGAATCATATAAATACCACTTCGATTTAGGTTATGAGGGGTATATCAGCATTAATAAGGAATTGTATGAAAAATTGAAAAAAAAATATCCTCAGAAGGAATACTTGGTCAAGAGGAATGAAAACCTTGTGGACACCACGTTCATGCTGACTAACGTACCGATACGAATCAATGATTTGTGGATTCCAGATTGTAAGGTGACTTATCGTCCCGGATTTGACACAAACTTATTGGGAGTCGGATTCATTGAAAGATTCAACTTCATGCTTGGTTATCAGAAGGGTAATAAAAAAATAGTAGCGAAGGAAGATCTTTATTTACAACTACGAAGAACCGCATCAAAATCCAATGATTTTGTGTATTGTCCATCAAAGGGCTTTGACGTGGAATATTCAGAGGATGGAGCAGTCGTATCATTTTTAGAAATAAATGGGGAAGCAAGTCGTAAAGGTTTGAAAATAGGTGACAAGGTGCTGGAAATAAATCATGGCGCTGTCTGTCTGAGTGCAGATTCCATAAAACTCGGAAAAGTTACATTACACATCAATAACTGTAATGAGTTAGAGTTAAAAATAAAGAGAAATAATAAAACCGTTTATATGAATATTTAATACATCTTGTTTCAGCAAAGTTACCAAGAAAGGATGGTATACACAATATTCTATAGAAGTGGAAAGTTACTTAATTTGATAATTATAAACATTAGTGTCCAATAAAAATGGACGAGTTAAAAAATTAATCAAATAGTCCTTCAAAAAGGGGATAATCGAGTTCTTTGATATCGTTGA
>NZ_JAOQJI010000081.1:0-7872 GCF_025567125.1 Phocaeicola fibrisolvens
TCCCTAAAGATACGAAAAATTAGGGAGACGGGCAAGTCCTGACTGAGCGAAGTTTGGGCTTGCCCGATTTTTTTGCAGGCACAAAAAAGGCCATCTCAAATTATATTTCAATTTGAGACAGCCTCTTTTCCTCATTTTGCCTCACGGCTTCGGTACACCCTCAGGGATTCGAACCCTGGACCCACTGATTAAGAGTCAGTTGCTCTACCAACTGAGCTAAGAGTGCATCCACTATAATTGTCAAACTTTCCGAAATTTGTACACCCTCAGGGATTCGAACCCTGGACCCACTGATTAAGAGTCAGTTGCTCTACCAACTGAGCTAAGAGTGCATCTTTTTTTCTTTTGCGAGTGCAAAGGTAAATCTTTTATCCGAAATAGCCAAACCTTTTAGCAGTTTATTTTGTATAATTTTTTCAACCTATTCCTGAGTGGCTGGTTATAAACGAGATAGAAGAACAAGGCCCGCAATGGAAAAATGTCCATGCCGGCCTTGTGGTAGTATAAAAAGAGAGATTCAAGTTTCACACGACTATCTGTTTCAGGATTGATACAACCTGAAAAGAAAAACAGTTTTATAATATCATCAAAGAATTCCCCATTGATTCGCAAGTGTTTGCAAATTTATAAAGTTATTTTATGTTGGCAAACCGGGGTAGTTGAAGAAAAGGAGGGAAATAGGGATTTCCTGGATTAACTGACAAAAAAACGGGATTATCTGGTTATTTTTTTAAGTAAAAAAACGCTTAGACATTTAAATTAAAATGCCTAAACGTTTGGATCAAAACGCCTAAGCGTTTCATCACGAACGCCTAAGCGTTTAAAGTAAAACGTCTAAGCGTTTTGTTTCAAACGCCTAGACGTTTTCTCCTAGTCCTCAAATGTCTTCAGAAAATCTTCAAAAGTCTTCAAAAATCTTCTTGTCAGAGCCCCATCTTTTTGGTCTTTCCGCTCACCTTCTGGATGTCCAGCCGGATGATTTCCGTACGAGGGAACGATTTGTTGGCATACTCGATGCCCTGTACCTTGTGGTCGGGACAGTATTTGGAGAGCAGGAGGGAGAGGGCCGACATCCGTTCTGCTTCGTGCAGGCTGTGGTGGGCCGTGCATTGCAGCACCACGCTTTCGTAGCCCGTAGTGAACTTGTCGGGGATGACGCGGCTCCGTCCTGTCACACAGAACGATACATTGGGGCAGGCGTCGATGCAACGCAGCTTGCGGCCCACCGGCGCACAATGGATGTAGATGGAGTTTCCGCGGTCCCACACATAATTAATCGGAATGCCGTAGGCTCCATTTCCGTCTTCGCTCTGCATGGAGAGGATGCCGTATTCACCGTCGCGTAGGATTTCAAAAGCGCGGGTCTCGTCGAGCAGGCGGTCCTGCCTGCGCACGTCCTGATTGTTGTATTCCATAATCCCTCCGCTTTTATTGGTTGGCCAGTTCGTAGATTTCGCGGGTGGCCTGTGCATCCAGCGGCACGTAGCAGCCCACGTATTGTCCCTTGTTCTCGTGCAGTTTCTTCACCAGCAGGTCGATGTCCGGATGCTCGATACCCAGTTCCTTGAAGGTGACAGGCATGCCGATGGCATGGAAGAAGGCTTTCAGGCGAGCCACTCCCTCCAGGGCCATGGCTTTCTTGTCGTCCGACTCGGGCACATCCCATACGCGGTGGGCATACTGGGCCACCTTGCCCACGTGATGGCTGGCCATGTAGGTGAGCCAGGCCGGGAAAATCACCGCCAGTCCGGCCCCGTGTGTTACATTATATATAGCACTCACTTCGTGTTCCATGAAATGCGAAGCCCAGTCTTCCACAGCTCCTACGCCGCACGTTCCGTTGTGGGCAATGGTACCGGCCCACATCAGGTTCGCACGGGCTCCGTAGTTCGTCGGTTCCTTCATCACCCGGAGGGCCTCCGTGATGATGGCCTTGAGCGTACCCTCACACATGCGGTCGGGCACTTCCTGGTCTTCGGTGTTGGTGAAATAACGCTCCATGATGTGCGCCATCATGTCGGTCACCCCGCAAGCCGTCTGCCAGGCGGGCAGGGTATAGGTCAGCTCCGGATTCATTACGGCAAAGGTAGGACGAAGCAGACCGTGCGTGCGGACACTCAGCTTCTTCAGTCCGTCGAGTTTCGTGATGACCGTGTTTCCGGAACCTTCGCTTCCGGCTGCCGGGATGGTGAGCACCACGCCCAGGGGAACCGCTTTCTGCGGTACGGCCTTGTTGATATAGAAATCCCAGAAATCACCCTCGTAGGGGATACCCATGGCGATGGCCTTAGCCGTGTCGATGACGGAACCTCCGCCCACGGGCAGCAGGAAATCAATCTGCTCGCGGCGTCCCAGTTCGATGCCTTCGTACACCTTCGGGTCGGTAGGGTTGGGCTGTACGCCTCCCAGTTCCACATGAGGGATGCCCGCCTCATCGAGTTCCTTTTTAATCTTGTCGAGCAGTCCGCTGCGCACCACGGAACCGCCGCCGTAGACAATCAGCACTTTCGTGCCACGATATTTCTTCACCAGTTCTGCCGTCCGGCTCTCTGTGCCTTTTCCGAACACGAATTCGGTCGGGCTATAAAAATCGAAGTTATTCATATTGCTTACAGATTATAGGGTTTATATGCTTTATTGGACAAAGTTACAGAATTTCTCCGTATTTTTTATAAGAAATACGACACACCTCGGCCTCCTCCCGCGAGAAAACTGTAGTTTCCATTTGCCTCGGCACGGGGCTTTTTGTATCTTTGCGGCACAAACTTAAAAACTGCCCTAATGAAATCGGATATCGAAATAGCACGCAGCATTGAGCTGACAAAGATTAAACAAATCGCACGCGAGTATGGCATTCCAGTAGAGGAAATCTCCAACTACGGACGTTACATTGCCAAAGTTCCTGAAACACTGATCGATGAAGAAAAGGTGAAAAAGAGCAACCTGATTCTGGTGACGGCCATCACGCCGACAAAGGCCGGTATCGGAAAGACAACTGTTTCCATCGGTCTGGCACTCGGACTGAACAAAATCGGCAAGAAGGCCTTCTGTGCCTTGCGCGAACCGTCGCTCGGTCCTTGCTTCGGAATGAAGGGTGGAGCTGCCGGAGGTGGTTATGCACAAGTGCTCCCAATGGACAAGATCAACCTGCACTTTACAGGTGACTTCCACGCCATCACTTCGGCCCACAACATGATTACGGCCCTGCTCGACAACTATATGTACCAGAACAAGGACAACGGCTTTGCCATGAAGGAAGTGCTCTGGAACCGTGTGCTCGACGTGAACGACCGTGGCCTGCGCTACATCGTGACAGGACTGGGAGGCAAGACCAACGGCATCACCCGCGAATCAAGCTTCGACATCACGCCGGCCTCTGAAATCATGGCCATCCTCTGTCTGGCAAGAGACGAAGACGACTTGCGCCGCCGCATCGAGAACATCCTGCTGGGATTCACCATCGAAAACAAACCTTTCACGGTGAAAGATCTGGGCGTGGCGGGTGCCATCACGGTGCTGCTGAAAGATGCGTTGTCGCCCAACCTGGTACAGACTACGGAACATACACCGGCTTTCGTACACGGCGGTCCGTTTGCCAACATCGCCCACGGATGTAACTCCGTACTGGCTACCAAGCTGGCCATGACCTTCGGCGACTATGTAGTGACAGAGGCCGGATTCGGTGCCGACCTGGGTGCGGAAAAATTCTACAACATCAAATGCCGCAAGGCAGGTCTCCAGCCGAAACTGACAATCATCGTAGCTACGGCTCAGGGACTGAAAATGCACGGTGGTGTGGATGTAGACAAAATCAAGGAACCGAACATGGAAGGCTTGAAAGAAGGAGTGAAGAACCTCGACAAGCACATCGACAACCTCCAGTCGTTCGGCCAGACCGTAGTGGTGGCCTTCAACCGTTACGCCAACGATACCGACGAAGAACTCGACTTCGTGCGCCGTCACTGTGAGGAAATCGGCGTGGGCTTCGCCATCAACAACGCCTTCATGGAAGGGGGAGCAGGTGCCGTCGACTTGGCTAACCTGGTGGTAGACACCATCGAACACAACCCGTCGCAGCCGCTCACCTTCACTTACGACGAGAACGACTCAGTAGAAGAGAAGGTGACCAAGATTGCCTGCGGATTGTATGGCGCCAAACAGGTGCTGTTCGGCCCGGCTGCCCGCAAGAAGATACAGATGATCAAGGATTTGGGATATACGCATTTCCCGGTCTGCATTGCCAAGACACAGTACTCTTTCTCTACCGACCCGAAACTCTACGGGGTGGCTTCCGGTTTCAACTTCGCCGTGCGTGACATCGTCATCAACGCCGGAGCGGAAATGCTGGTGGTAGTAGCCGGAGAAATGATGCGTATGCCGGGATTGCCGAAAGAGCCGCAGGCATTGCACATCGACATTGTGAACGGAGAAATAGAAGGATTGTCGTAAGCCGATGAAGCCACAGTTTCTTGTCGGAGCCCTGATGCCCGGAAGCGGGCAGACCCTCGTGGCCTTGGGACTGATGCGGGCGTTGCGCAACCGCGGCCTGCATGTACAGTCGTTCAAGTGCGGACCGGAGCTGGCTGAGCTGCGCTATCATGCGCTGGCCACAGACCACGAACCGGCCAATCTGGATGCGTGGATGGCCTCGCACACTCATTTGCAAACCCTCTACAACGGTTACGGCGAAAAGGCCGATGTATGTCTCGTAGAAGGGAAGGGAGGACTGTTCGACGGTTTCCGGAAAGCGCAGGGAAGCGGGGCCGAACTGGCCCGTCTGATGAGAATACCGGTGGTGCTGGTGGTCAGCGCGCGCAATGCGGGCTACTCCACGGCAGCCATGCTGCAAGGCTTCAAGCATTTCTATACAGATTTGAAAATAGCCGGAGTGATTTTCAACCAGGTCACTTCGGCTGCCCAATATGGTTTCCTGCGCGAAACCTGTGCCGAGGCGGGAGTGGAATGTCTGGGTTATCTTCCTTTACTGGAGGATGCAGGCCTTCCTCTCCGGCATCAGGCACTTACCCTGCCGCTCCGGAAGGATCTCGACCAGCTTTTCCAGAAGGTGGCCGAACAACTGGCGCAGCATGTCGACTTGCCCAAGCTGTTGAATCTTTGTACCCGTATCTTCCCCTGTGCGTACTCACTCCCTTACATCTCGGAAACCGAAACAGAGGCATGGATTGGTGCCCGAAAGCTGCGGATTGCCTTGGCTTCCGACCCGGCCTTTCCTTTCCTATACCGAAGAAACATCGACCGAATGCAAGGAGAAATCATCCGTTTCAGTCCGGTGTTCGGCAGCGAACTGCCTCAGGCAGATATTGTCTACCTGCCCGGCGGCTATCCGGAACTGTTTGCCCGCCAGCTGCATCGCCGGAAACGCCTGATGGAACAGTTGCGCGCGTACGTGGAAAACGGTGGAAAGCTGTTGGCCGAAGGGGGAGGAATGGCCTTGTTGGGACAGACCTTGACCGCACGTCTTGGCGGAACGGCCTACGAGATGGCCGGTATCCTGCCTTATTCCGTCTGCGTGAAGGACAATCGCCTGTGCAGCGGGTACCGCCAGACTTCCTATCGGGAACTCAACCTGAAAGGATATGAGTATCGCTACTTCGACATCGTGCCGACAGAAGAAGCCGCTTCGCTCCAAACATCGGTCTGCCATGCCAAGGGAGGGGAGATGCCTGGTTCGTTTTTCTTCCGTTACAAGAACTGCATCGCTACTTCCGTCCACAATTATTGGGGAGAAAGCAGCCTGTACAAGCTCTGGGAGTAGGTCGGCAGGCTATTTTTTCTGCTTTTCGGGCGAAAAAAAACGAAGAAAAAGGAGGATTCTAAAAAATTAATTCTATCTTTGCATCACCAAATCGCGGCAGTAGCTCAGTTGGTAGAGCATCAGCTTCCCAAGCTGAGGGTCACGGGTTCGAGTCCCGCTTGCCGCTCCTCAGTGTTTAAAGGCTAATATTCTGATAATTAAGGATGTTAGCCTTTACTTCTCTAAGAAACTTTCTTCGATTTATAGATTAAAAAAAAGGATATAAACCTCACTTTTGAGGTTTTGTGCGTATCCTTTGCGTATCCTAAAAATTTTAATCTATATGGCAACACTCAAATTGACCGTATTCAAGGCTAAAGTCTTGAAAGATGGCAGGCATAATCCGGAATAATCTGGTCAAAAAAGGCGCACCATTATGATGCGCCAGATTGTCAATTTGTTCTTTAATTTATATCAAAGCCTCACGGCTGGAATATCAAAACTTGACAAGTTCCATTCTTTTAAGTATTTCATCGTATTTTGATTGTATATATGCTTTCTGTTTCTCGGAAGGCGTCACAATCTTGCCCTTGTATTTTCGCATTACAGATTCATTTAAACCTATTTCCTTTGCAAACTTACTGGCATTGATGAACGGAAATGCCTCAAAAAAACCGCTTAAGTCATACACATACTCCACAGAATAACCAGCTTTATACCAATTGGGAAATTCACCATGTTTTTCTTTGTAATATTCCGCCTGTTCCTCTAAAACAGAAATAAAGTCCTCTTTCGCTTCCTGTTCTGTAAGCCCAAAGCCATACGCACCGTTTACATCTTCAGAATAGATAGAGATTCCTCCATCATCTGCTTTTTCAATAATAGCCTGAATCTTCTTCATAATCGTGTATTTTAAGTTTTGTCAATTAAATGCACCCACCGAAGTGGGTGCTGTTCTTTTACTTCTTTAACCCCGCCTTTTTCATCATGCTGTCAAGAGTACCTTTAGGTATCTCTTTGGCTGGATGTCTGCCTACAGGGATAAAGTAGTCAAAGTCGGGATGAACATACTTGTGATGTTTCTTTCCCTTTTCGATTGTCCAGCCTGCTGACTCAATCAATTTGTAAAACTCTGAAAACTTCATAAATCAAAGAACTTTTAATTGACAATGCAAAGGTAACATTTTCGTTACTATCAAGCAAACTTTGTAACGTAAAAAAGTAACGTTTCTGTTGCTTTTTAACATTCTAATAGAGTCGTATCTATTTCTTGTTTCTTCTTCTGTGCGAAGCCATGTCCTTACCCTTTATAACCTTCGTTCCGGTAACGGTATGGAGCTTGTCACGCTGCATTAATACTAAGTTTCTGTACGGTATTTCATATGCTACTTCCCGGTATAACAGATGCAGATTTTCCATGAACGACGCTATCTGTCCCAAGAGAGTATCATTCACTACAACCTCGGCTTCGCTTTCTCCCAAGGATAGCAGAACTTCTTTCAAATTGTCTGCTTCTTGTATGTCTGACAGATTGGAGATTGCTCCGGCCAGTTTGTGGACAGTAGGAGGGTAGACCGTGTAGGCTTTCCCATCGACAAACACTGCCCTGAAATCACTTCCGATAATGGATTCTGATACTATTTTCGCTTCTTGATTCATTCTGATAAAAATTAAGGGGTGAAGCCCTTTATTCATTAAACTGAAAATACGGCAATTTTTCTTTGTCCTTTGCATGGAAAGGCATAGCCAGCTTGGTTGTCTTTAAGATAATATTCAAACGTATCACGATAGGCTTTATCATAATTTTCTCCATACAACTTCATCTCACGTATGTAGTAATCCAATTCCTAATTGAACTTTTTAGTATCAGCATGCCTGCCTTTCCGGTCTGCTTCCACCACTTCCATAAGTTCGGATATGACCAGACGGAGGAAATGTTCATCACTTAGGCTCTCTTCGTGCCATCCGTGAGCTATTGTGCACTAGTAGGCCTTATCTCTCAATTTGTTTAAGTTCATAATCACTACTGTCCACTAAAAATGGACAAGGTTAAAAGTTAAATAAATTCGGTTCACTTGAACCATATCGGTCTTTGACATTTTTGAAATTCGATTTGT
>NZ_JAOQJI010000082.1:0-7622 GCF_025567125.1 Phocaeicola fibrisolvens
TACGGTTCGGAGGCAGGCTGTCGGAAACCTACCACCGTAAGGTGGCATGGCGCCGACAGCCGAGCCTACAGGTGACAGACGACAAGATATCGGAGGACATGGACAGGCTGATGCAGGTCAGGAAAGCCAACGGATTGACGAAAAACAATGACAGATGAGTATGGAAAGAGGAATAATCACAATCACAGAAAACGGGGCGGTTGCCATGCCGACCGCTCCCGTCTGGATGACGCAGCAGGAAATGTCCGATGCGTTCAATGTGTTCGGCTGCTACATCCGCAAGGCTGTCCATGCCATATACAAGAATGGCGAATTGTTGGAAAGCGAAACGAAGCGGTACATCAAACAGGACAACGGGATAAACTACGATGTTTACAGCCTTGAAATGGTGATAGCCGTTTCCTTCAAGTTAAGAGGTCGGGAAAGCATGGCTTTCAGACGGTTTATCATGGGCAGGCTGACCATGAACAACAGACAGCCCGTCAACCTTTTCTTTTCGCTCTCCCCGTCACGTGGAAAGAGAACGGGAAATTGAGCAGACCTCAGACGGCGTATGAGATACCCTCAAACGGCGTGTAAGGCTATCTCTTACGCCGTTTGAGGGTAACACCGTTTTACAGGGGATTTCCGTCAGCCTATCTGAACGCCTCCCGATAATTGGCGGCAAGCATCCGTTCTATGTCCGATTCCTTGTACAGAATCTTGCCGCCCAACTGGTAATAGGCGATTATGCCGTTGTTGCGGTAGTCCTGCAAGGTGCGTCGGCTCACTTTCAGCCGTGCAGACACCTCCCTGTCCGTCAGGAAGCGTTCACCGCCTAATGTCGGACGGCTGTTTGCCATGAAGTTCTCGATGCCGTCCAACAGACGGTCAAGGCTGTCGCCGAACTCAGCGATAAGCGCATGGTTCTTGGTAATCATTTCACTCATTGTTACATTGGATTTAGTGGTACAATAATAATCAAACGGCTTTGTCTGCCAGCTTACGTTCAACGGGCTTGACAATGCGCGACACATCCTCCGGTCGGTAAAACACCTTGTGGTTTATCTGCGAATAGGCCAGCGTGCCGTTATCACGCAGCGTCTGTAAGGTGCGCGGACTGATGTTCAACTGTCGGCAGACCTCTTGGTTGTCCATCCAGCGGTTTAATGACTTGCCGCCTTGTTTGGCAAGGAGTTCGTTCACACGGTCGGAGAAGCGGCTGAACTTCGCCGCCATTTCCTCAAACGCCTCTTTCTGAAAAATCAATACTTCCATTGTCGATACTGTTTTTAATGTTGATACTCGGTTTTGGACGCAAAGTAAATGGGCATTACGCATCAAACGATGGGTTGGCACAATCGTGGCAGCTTGTGGCAGGGAGTGGCGTTATCCGCCGACCCCGTGACGGCTGTTCCAAGCGTCCGTGATGCAAAGGAAAGCGATGTCCGGCACAATCCAACCGCTTCGCACCTGCGTGGCAGCATTTGGCATCGGTGTGGTAGCCTGTGGCGTTCATCAGGTTCAAATAAGCCTGCTAATAAACCTGAGCTTGATGTAGAATGAAGTAAGACTTTATTTTATGGAATAGGATTGATTTGAAGAAACATAAAAGCCAACCCATCAAGGAGAAGTTTTGATGGGGAGCAGGTTTGTGTTTCGGGCATACCGAAACGGTTCGCTCCCCATGTTTTGGAAGACGCAAAATCCCTAAAAATAGGTATTGCACGACAATTTCAAGCCTTATACCTTTGCAAAAAATTAAAAACAGACATTGTTCGTTATAAATGCAAGTGCTGAAAGAGGACATAAGGGGTCGGATATTGACGATTGCCAGACAGCAATTCGAGAAGAAAGGCTATTCCAAGACTTCCATGCGCGAAATAGCGGAATTGTCGAGTGTTGGTGTTGGGAATATCTATAACTACTTCACAAGCAAAGATGAATTATTCCGTGAAGTGGTCCGTCCTGTTTTGTGCGCTTTGGAAGCCATGCTGCAAGAACACCACGGCATACGGGGCGAAGATATTATGATGATGCGGTCGGAAAAATACCTGAAATCCTGCATTGACGAATATGTTTCGCTTATAGACAAACACCGTTCGCTAATGGAAATACTGTTGTTCCGTGCGCAAGGTTCTTCATTGGAACGCTTCCGTGAGAATTATACCGACCGTTCCACGGAATTGGTTAAGGCGTGGTTCGCGTCCATGCAGCGGAAACATCCCGAAATCAATACGGCGGTGTCCGACTTTATCATCCACCTGCATACGGTATGGATGTTCACGATGTTCGAGGAACTGCTGATGCACTCCGTACCCCGGCAGGAAATGGAGGCCATCCTGCACGATTACATCCTGTTTGAAATTCAAGGCTGGAGGGCTATTATCAAGATATGAGATACAGACAACGTACATACGAACATTCAACCGCATCAGAACGGTTGGTAAGGAGGAAATCTTCACGGAGGTTTCCTCCTTTTTTTATGAACAATTCTGAATATCGTTCACTATTAAACACTCCAAAAATATGAGACAGAAATACGAGTTTAAGAGTATTGTAGCGGAAACACTGCTTATTCCGCTATACATGAGAGCCAAGGAAAGCCGCCGGGACAATCCCATCCTGTATGACAAGGCTGCGGAGCGGCTGGCGGACAGTCTGGAATACGATTATTCCCAGTTCGACGGGGCAAAGTTGAGCGAAGTGGGATGCGTGGTGCGTGGATGGTATTTTGACTGCGCTGTGCGCCGATTTATTAAAGCACATTCGCATCCGGTCGTGGTCAATGTGGGATGTGGACTGGATACCCGTTTCCAGCGTATCGGAAGTCAGAAAGCAGTCTTTTATGATTTGGATTTGCCTGAGGTCATTGCTCTACGCCGGGAATTGATACCCGAACAGCCGGACAATGTCTATATTGAAGCGTCTTTGTTGGAGACCGACTGGATGGATGACCTGCGCCGGAAGCACCCCGAAGCAGAATTTATCTTCATCGTGGAGGGGGTACTGATGTACTTCTACGAGAAGCAAGTAAAATCCTTCCTGCATCACGTGGCAAACCGTTTCGGGGGAGGTGAATTGTGGTTTGACGTGTGCGGCACGATAATGAGCCGACATGGTGTGAAGCCCGATTCGCTCCGCAAACACGAGGCTCAAATCCGTTCCGGCATAAGCAACGGGTATGTGGTGGAACAATGGGAACCGTCTTTAAAGCTCATTGAACAGGCTAACTATATGAAGTTCTTCCGTTCACGCTGGGGATTCTTCTTCGGGCAGATATTGGGGCGCATCCCTTGGCTCTGCTACAAATTCAGTTCATTGCTCGGATATAAAATCACATCAAAATAGCGTAATAACAATGGAAAAGTCAAAAAAGAAAAAAGGTTTGTCCCGTCTGTTCGAGATAGCGGGACAAAGGAAAGGTCTGCTTATATTAGCAGGTCTGCTGTCGGCTGGCAGCGCGGTGTGTATGCTTGTGCCTTATTGGGCAGTTTATGAAATTTTGAAAGAGTTGCTGTCGAATGGCTCCAATCTTTCCGCTTTGGACGGAACGGACATGATGCGTTGGGGATGGATTGCATTTGGAGGGCTTGTTGGCGGATTGATATTGCTCTATGCCGCCCTGATGTCCTCACATGTGGCTGCATTCCGTATCTTGTATGGGTTGCGTGTCCGTCTGTCTGAACATATCGGCAAACTGCCTTTGGGATATTTGAACAATACCTCTACGGGAGCCATCAAGAAAACAATGGACCAGAATATCGAGAAAATAGAGGGCTTCATCGCCCATACCATTCCGGATTTGGTCAATGTAATGGCAACGGTAGTGGTAATGCTGGTCATCTTTTTCTCGCTGGATGTGTGGCTGACAGTCGTGTGCCTGGCCGTTGTGGTGCTTAGCTTATTCCTGCAATTTTCCAATTTCATGGGAAAAAGGGCAAGGGAGTTCATGGCCATCTATTACGATGCGCAGGAAAAGATGAGCGCGTCCGTCGTGCAGTATGTACGGGGAATGCCCGTAGTCAAGATTTTCGGGCAGAGCGTCCGCTCATTCCGCCAGTTCAATACCGAAATTCAGGCATACAAGACATTCGCCTTGAAATGTTGTGACACATATCAGAACGGTATGATAGCATTTACCGTCTTGCTTAATTCGATGGTTACGTTTATTCTTCCTATGGGTATTCTGCTGTTGCAAGCCAGTCCGCAATCACTCTCATTGGCTGTGGTGTGGCTGTTTTTTATCATCATGGGACCGGGTATGGCTTCGCCCGTTTACAAACTGACTTTTTTAGGAGGGAATACGCGCGACATCAACGAAGGAGTAAACCGCATTGACCGCATATTGGAAAAGAAACCTGTGCCGGAGCCGGGACATCCGCAAGTGCCTGCTGCTTACGATGTAGAGTTCCGTCATGTATCATTCTTCTACGAAAACACGGAACAGGGAACACGAACGGAAGCCTTGCGTGATGTCAGCTTCAAAGCTCCACAAGGAAAGATAACCGCCCTTGTCGGTCCTTCAGGAAGCGGAAAATCAACGGTTGCCAACCTAATACCCCGGTTCTGGGATGTGGAGCAAGGGGAAATTTGTATAGGAGGTATTGACATTCGTCAGATAGATACGGCAAAACTGATGGACATGGTTTCATTTGTATTTCAAGACAATTTCCTTTTTTACGACACATTATATGAGAACATTGCCGTAGGTTCTCCAGATGCTACAAAAGAAAAGGTAATAGCCGCTGCGAAAGCTGCCCAATGCCACGATTTCATAGAGCGTTTGCCGCAAGGCTACGAAACAAGGATAGGCGATAAAGGTGTATTCCTGTCCGGCGGTGAAGCCCAACGGATATGTGTAGCTCGTGCCATATTGAAGAATGCTCCGATACTGGTGTTGGACGAAGCCACTGCCTTCGCTGACCCTGAAAACGAGCATAAAATGCAGATGGCTTTGCAGTCACTGATAAAGGATAAAACGGTCATTGTGATTGCCCATCGCCTTTCTTCCATCATCTCCGCACATCAGATTGTCGTCATGAAAGAAGGACGCATTGTGCAATGCGGAAAGCATGAACAGCTGTCCGTGACGGAGGGTGTATATAAAAATATGTGGGATGCCTATACGAGCGCATACCATTGGACATTGAACAAAAACTAAAAGCAATATGAGAAAGAAGAATTTCTTAAACAAGGTCTTGCAAAACACAAGTTGTCCGCAAGGATTTTGGGGACGGATGATTTTGCGAGGAATGAATTGTTTTCATGCATCTTTAGCTAATCGTGGCATGAAGCAAGTGGAATGGCAGCCGAATTGGAATGTTCTTGATATAGGCTGTGGCGGTGGTGCGAATTTGAAACGTTTATTGAATTTATGTCCGAAAGGAAATATCTACGGCATAGACCTGTCAGAAGAAAGTGTTTCATTCGCCCAAAAGTACAACGAAAAAGACTTGAATAAAAGATGTTTCATACAACAAGGGAATGTTTGTTCATTACCTTATGAGAATGGATTCTTTAATGCTATCACGGCTTTTGAAACGGTCTATTTCTGGTCGCCTGTAAACATAGCGTTGTCTGAAGTGGCGCGTGTTCTCCGAGAAGGAGGTTGTTTCCTTATTAGTCTGGAAGCGAGCGACCCCGAACTTGGAAAAATGTGGACGGAACGGATAGATGGTATGGTTGTCTATACTCCGGCAGAATTGAAAGAACGGTTGCATGAAGTCGGATTTTCATCCATCAGAACAATCCGTAAAAAGGAAGAAATACATATTATAGCATATAAATAAAATAAGATATGAATGCAATAAAGAATATTACAATAGGTCACACGGAAAGACTTTACAAGCCGGTGGGTTACACCATGCTTGCCAACTTAGTGAATATAGTACCGTTTTGTCTTTCTATAGAAGCGATACGTATCATTTTCAGTGCATTTGACGGGAGCGGACAGCCGCTTGACACGACCCGCCTGTGGTGGATATTCGGCATTATGGCTGTTTATATGCTGGTCATGGCTTTGGCAGAACGGGCATCCTACCGAGCCAATTTTAGAGGAGCATACGAAATGAGTGCTTCCGGGCGTTTGTCGCTGGCGGAGCACTTGCGGAAACTATCGTTGGGCTTTTTGTCGAAACGTGATCCGGGTGATTTGTCGTCTATGCTTGTTACGGACTTCATGATGGCAGAAACCGGAATTTCGCACCACCTGCCCCAACTTATGGGTGCCATAGTCATGCCCGTACTGGCTTTTGCTTCGCTTGTATGGATAGATTGGAGGATGGCGGTCAGTATGTTTGCCGCCTTGCCGCTTGCCTTGCTCGTCCTGTGGGCAAGCACAAAGGCACAGCGGAAGTTAAGCGGCAGGCAAATTCAAGCAAAAATAAATGCTGGAAATCGGTTGGAAGAATACTTACAGGGTATTCGTGTAATGAAAGCGTACAATCTGATAGGTGACCGCTTTGTTAGGTTGCGCGATGCTTTTGCGGAACTTCGCCGTGCTTGCATCCGTCAGGAGGCCTTGTTAGGCCCATTCGTCTTGTTGAGCATCACTTTAGTACGTGCCGGGCTGACAATGATGGTGCTATGTGGAACTTACCTTCTGTTGGGAGGGCAACTTTCAATCCTTGTATTCGTGCTATTCCTTGTAGTCGGTTCTCGTGTGTTCGACCCGCTGACTTCCGCACTAACAAACTTTACCGAGTTCCGCTATTTTTCCATTGCCGGTGGACGCATCCTTTCCTTGATGAACGAGCCGGAGATGAAAGGAGAACGGCAATCCCCGGCAGCAGGCGATATCCGGTTTGAACACGTATCGTTTGCCTATCAAGACAAGGAAGTGTTGCATGATATAAACATTACGCTCCCGAAAAACTCCTTGACGGCTCTTGTCGGACCTTCGGGAAGCGGGAAAAGTACGGTGATGAAGCTTTGCGCCCGTTTCTACGACCCACAGAAAGGATGTATCTTTTTCAATGGTGTTCCGATGAATGAGATAAATCCAGAAAGTCTGATGAGCCACATCTCTATGGTATTTCAGGATGTCTATCTGTTTCAGGACACCATACGCAATAATATCCGCTTTGGTAAAACTGACGCGACGGAAGAAGAAATTATAGCCGCAGCTAAAAAAGCCTGTTGCCATGATTTCATCATGCGGTTGCCCAAAGGATATGACACCTTGGTAGGCGAAGGAGGGTGTACCCTTTCGGGCGGAGAAAAGCAACGCATATCCATAGCCCGTGCCATGCTGAAAGACGCACAAATCATCCTGCTTGATGAAGCGACCGCCTCACTTGACCCCGAAAATGAAGTGGAAGTACAGAAAGCCATAGATGCACTCATCAAAGGGCATACTGTCATTGCCATTGCGCATAGACTTAAAACCATTAAGGGGGCAGACCAAATTATCGTGTTGGATAACGGACAGATAAAGGAAAAAGGTACGCATGAAACATTGATGCAGGCCGAAGGGTTGTATGCTCAACTATGGAATATTCAGGAACAAATTTCAGGTTGGAAACTGTAAAAACGGTATAAAAATCAATAGGAGGCCGTCTCAAAATGAATTGAGATGGCCTCTGTCGTTTCATATCAGATTGAAGTCGTTTGGATTTTCCTCAAAAAAAAGGAGTTTCCAG
>NZ_JAOQJI010000083.1:0-6102 GCF_025567125.1 Phocaeicola fibrisolvens
TTTTTTTGAGGAAAATCCAAACGACTTCAATCTGATATGAAACGACAGAGGCCATCTCAATTCATTTTGAGACGGCCTCTTTTTATTTTCTTTTTGGTGGAGTGGGGGATTTTCCATCGTGTCGTATTTACTCTATTTGTGGTTTCTTTTTGATTTATTTGCAAGTTTGAAAAAATACATGATATATTGAGTTGGTATGTTTTTGTTTTGTTTTAGTTTGTGTTTTTAAGTTTCGGATTGTATTAAAATCTATGCATTTTATTTGAATATGGTTTCTTGTTATGCATTCAATGTGAATAATTATTTATTTTCAAAATAACTTTTTGCTTTTCAATTATATTTTTCTGTGATATTTTGCTTTTTATTTATTTAAATATATATCTTTGCGACGTTGTTAATGAGTTTTAATATGTATTTATAATGTGTTATTAACTAAACGAGATTTGTTTAAATGTTTAATCAAAGGAGGGATTTATGAAAAGGAAACTTACATTGATGCTGGCCTTTCTGTTTGTATGGATGGGAATAGCATGGTCGCAAGGATTGATCGTAAAAGGTGTGGTAACTTCTGAAGAGGATGGTCTGCCTATTGTGGGAGCTTCAGTCTTGGTGAAAGGCACTACGCAAGGAACCACTACTGATGTGGATGGTAATTTTATGATTACGGGAGTAAAGGCTGAAAGCAAGACGTTGATTGTGTCATTTGTGGGTATGAAAAGTCAGGAAGTAGCCATAAAGAATACTCCATTGCATGTGATTTTGAAGAGTGATTCAAGAGGTACTGGATGAAGTCGTGGTTACTGCATTGGGTATGAAACGAAGCGAGAAGACGTTGGGATATGCTGCTACTACGGTGAAGTCGGAAGATATAGATGCAGGTAAGTCCGGTTCAGTGATGGGTGGATTAAGCGGTAAAGTAGCCGGTGTACAGATTTCATCAGCAGGAAATACAGGTACTTCTCAAAAAGTCTTGATTCGTGGTATTTCTTCTTTGAACAACAACTCGCCGTTGTATATCGTGGATGGGGTGCCTATTGACAACTCTACTTTCCGCGGTAGTCCGACAGATGACAGTTCAACTACCGACTTTGGTAATGCAGCCAATGACATTAACTCTGAAGATGTGGAATCGGTCACCATCTTGAAAGGAGCATCGGCTACGGCATTGTATGGTTCTCGTGCAGCCAATGGAGTGGTAATGATTACCACGAAAAAAGCCGGGATTGAGAAATTGAGTGTAACGTATGACGGTTCATTTACGGCTTCGAAAGTATTGCGTGTAATGCAGACGCAGGACTTGTTCGGACAAGGATGGGGAAGCTGGAACAGAAGTGAAAACGGTTCATGGGGGCCTCGTTTGGATGGCACCATTCATGAATGGGGATCAGACCAACTGGATACTCCGATGACCAAACCGTTTTCATACGTAGAGCATAACCTGAGAAATTTTTATCAGACAGGTTTTGAGAAGAACAACAACGTCAGCGTGCGATACGGAAATGACAAGGTGGGAGTCGTTGCTTCGTATGGTAATTTGTCGTCCAATGGTATTTTGCCGAACAACGGAGACCTGTTCTCCAGAAATACGTTCTCATTGCGTGGTTATATGAATATCAATAAGTTCTCTTTGGATATGACGATGAATTACGTGCGTAAGGACATCAGTCGCAGCAACGATATGTATATGGAATTGTTGCAGCATGCGGTGGACGTAGATTTCAGTCAGATGAAAGATTACAATGATGAACGCTACAATCTGGACAACTATTATACGTTCTATGCTACCAACCCTTATTATATGATTGATAATTATAGAAGTAATTATCAGGATGACCGTGTGTACGGACGTATTGAAATGAGTTATGAGATTATGAAAGGCTTGAAGGCTACGGCTCGTTTAGGTGGTGACTTCTCTAATAACCGTACCACTAGCCAGGAGCCTAAAACAACTTTCTCTAACGGGTCTTACAGCCAGTTGGGTGGAGCCACTGAATCTTTAGGTTATTACTCAGAGTATCGTTACAACCGCAGTCAGATAGATGCGACTGCTCTGTTGAATGCAGATTACAAGATTCATGATTTTTCTATTAATGCAGTAGCTGGATGGAACTTGAACCAGCGCAGTTACGGATATACCGGTGGATATGTGGATGGTTTGGCCATTGCCGGATGGTATAGCTTGTACAATACATCTTCTTCTGCCGTATCTGTCACTTACAATGAACTTCGTCGTTTGATTGGTGCTTTTGCACAGGCCGAGTTGGGTTATAAAGATATGGTATTCTTGAATCTGTCGGGACGTAATGACTGGTCGTCTACTCTTCCAGCCGGAAACAACAGTTTCTTCTATGGAGGTGCCAACGTGTCATTCCTTTTAACAGAGATGATGCCATCACTGAAAGAACATCAGGTAGATTTCTTGAAAGTGCGTGCAGCTTTAGGACAGACAGGTAATGATGCCAATGTGTATAAGACTACATCATGGTATCAGATTGCCAATTTCAAGGACATTAATGGCTATTATACTTCCATGCCGATTGGCGGGGTGATGGGTATGACATCGAATAATACGTTGCCGAGTACGAACTTGAAGCCTGAAATGACCACAGAATACGAGGTCGGATTGTCGGGAAGTTTCTTTAATAACCGCTTGACTGTAGATGCTTCTTATTATAACCGTATGACGAAAGACCAGATTATTTCTGCCTCACTGGCTCCTGAAACTGCTTACTCATACGAGACGAAAAATGTAGGAAAAATTCAGAATCAGGGTGTGGAATTGATGGTGAACTTGACTCCGGTTCGTACGAAGGATTGGACATGGGACATTGGATTTACGTTTACCAAGAACATGAGTGAAGTGAAGGAACTTTGGGACGGTGCGGATGAGTACTCTTATACTAACTGGCGTGGTGTATATTATGTCCTGAAGGTAGGTGAACCTGTAGGGTTGTTCCGTATTCCTGCTGCCAATAAAGTGATGGATGAAAACAGTCCTTATTATGGATATAACATTGTGAATAACAATGGTTTCCTTTCAGATAGTAATACCGAATATGAATATGTGGGA
The DNA here is from genome assembly GCF_025567125.1 of Phocaeicola fibrisolvens. Taxonomy (NCBI): domain Bacteria; kingdom Pseudomonadati; phylum Bacteroidota; class Bacteroidia; order Bacteroidales; family Bacteroidaceae; genus Phocaeicola; species Phocaeicola fibrisolvens. Next base: position 3,071 of record NZ_JAOQJI010000083.1, read on the forward strand.
AGCTCAGAAGCGAAGTTCAACATGGGATTCAATACGAGTCTGAAGTGGAAAGGTTTTACTTTCAGTGCTTCTGCCGACTGGAGAAAAGGTGGTTATATGTTGTCTAACACTTCTTATATTTCGCATTTCAATGGTAACTCTACGCAGACTGTGTTCAATGAGCGTAACTCATTTATTTATCCACACTCTGTAAAGGTTGTAAATGGGGAATACGTGGAAAACAATATTCCTGTTCGTACCGACCAGATGAACTATGCGTTGGGTAACTACTCATACAGTCCGGAGGTACGTCGCCAGTTCATTATTCCGAAGGATTACTTCAGATTGCGTGAGGTGTCACTTTCCTATACCTTCCCGAAATCCATGTTGGCAAAGACTCCGTTCCAGCAGGTTTCATTGGCGTTGGTAGGACGTAACCTACTTCTTTTCACTCCGAAAGAAAACAATTACGTAGACCCGGAAGTGTCTAACTTGGGTAATGATTTGTTGTCAGAATTTGGTGAAACCACAGGTACAAGTTCTACGCGCAACATTGGTGTGAACGTGAAAGTCGTATTTTAAACCATTAAAGAAATATCTGTATGAAAAAATATAAATTCTTATATTCCAGCTTGTTTGCCTTGCTGATATCCGGCGCTTCACTGACATCCTGTAAGGATTATCTTGATGTCAATGACAATCCGAACTATCCTGTATCTACTACCATGTCGGCATTGCTTCCTTCTGCATGTGCTTCTACCATCGCACAATTGGGACTTTATGGCGATTTGATAGGGGATATGTGGCTTCAGTTTACCACCCAGGGAAATACTACCAACCAGTATAATACTTTGTGTAATTACAGTCTGACGGTAACTTCATATAACGGTTTCTTTACCAATGCGTATACCAATACATTGCCCGATTTGAAGGATGTGATTACCATGTCTGAACAGGACGAAGCATGGGATTATTGGGTGATTGCCAAAGTGCTTACAGCGTATAATTATCACATGCTGGCCGATTTGTATGAGGATATTCCTTTCACGGAGGCCCTGGACCAAGTGAACTATCCTTATCCTCATTATGATGATGGACGTACGGTGGTGTATCCGGGTATTTTGGCTATTTTGGATGAAGCGATTGCAAAGTGTCCTCAAGCAGCAGAAAAATCCAGTTCTTATATAGAAACGTATGATATGTTTCTGGAAGGAGATATTGATAAGTGGAGAAGATTTGCCAAGAACTTGAAACTGAAAGTGCTGATTCGTGATTTTGAGGCAAACAAGGATGCGATTCAAAGTTTGCTCGATGAAAACGATTTCCTGGAAGACGATTGTGCATTTACGAAGTTTGAGGATGCGACAGACAAAGGAAATCCGTTGTATGAATACAACATTCGCCAGTTGAATACGAAGGAAAATATTCGTGCTTGTCATACTTTGCTGGAGTATCTGTTGCACTACAACGACCCGCGTGTGGCAAACCTGTATATGCCCACTTCAGCTTCTGGAGGAAAGGGCGAGCCTTCTGATATATATGAAGGACTTCCTTGTGGCAGTAAACCTGAAACGTCGGTCATTGAATTGGTCGGTTCGTCACGTTACCTGCAAGCTTATGATGATCCGGTGTATTTGATGAACAAGGCTGAAATTTATTTCTTGGAGGCAGAAGCTTATGCTCGTTTGGGTAATGTAGCAGCTGCAAAAGAGAATTATGAGAAAGGGGTGAAAGCCGCTTTTGACCGGTGGGAATCAACAGCCGGACAAGGAGATGCTTTTGTGGCAGATGGAGGTGCTTATGCTTTTGATGCTACTTCTGAAGAAAGCATGATGAAATGCATTATGACGCAGAAATGGATTTCTTATGCGCATGCCAATGCGCTCGATGGAGTGTTCGACCGCAACCGTACGGGTATTCCAGCTATCAGTACTGCTGCTACAGTACGTGTTTCAGATGTAGCTTTGGAACGTGAATTGACTCCTGGGTATGAGTTGGGTACATTGGTTGCCCCGGGGTCTTCTGTTTTGCAGCCGATGGAGTTTCCTCGTCGTTTGCTGGTTCCGTCACGCTCATCTCAATATAATCCGAATGCGCCGGTTACAAAGGAGTTGGATGAGCCTATGTGGTGGCAGGTAGAGAATGGAAAATAATTAATTGATGTACATATTAAAATTAGAATTGCTTTTATGAAAAGAATTAAATATGCCTATTTACTGCTGTTATCTTGTTTGTGGATACTGACAGCTTGTAATTCTGAAGATTTAAGTTATGACATAGAGTACACTCCAATTCATCCGTTGGGAGGACAATATACTGTTTCCATATCTAGAAATGGAACGGTCATCGCGGAAGGGGTGAACTGTTTCTTGGCCAATACGACAGACTATGATACGGATAAATGTTGGATTCGTATCGGGTCGTATAATTCATCCAATACAGTAAGTAATGAGCTGAAACGTTATTTTATCAATGGAAAAATCTCGTGCAATGTTCCGGAATTGTCTTTTTCAGGTACGGACGTGATGAATTTGGCTAGTAATGTAACTTCTTCTGAGGAAACTTTTACATTGACAGACGGAAAACTGGAATTGAATGGTGCTACGGCTCCTTCAGGAACAGTATCAGATAAGATTTCTTTTACCTATACAACAACTGTAGATCCGGGCGTGACTTATTCTGTAGTAGGTTATCGTTATACAGGTTGGAACGAGGATCTATAATATAAATGTCTCTCTTTTAATTTGCATTTTTGAAGGGGCTTCTCAGTGATGAGCGGCCTCTTTTTTTGTCTGGATGGGAGAGGTTCCCAAAAGTATTTGTTATGTTTGATTGACTATGTCAGGGGAAATATATTCTTCTATCTTGCTGAAAAAGAGTGTAATCTATATGTAAAATTATGTAAATGTTTCCCGTAAAAAAACGCTTCGACGTTTGTGTTGAAACGCCTAAACGTTTTCCTTGAAACGTCGAAGCGTTTTGTCTTAAACGTCTAAGTGTTTTGATTGAAATGCCTAAGCGTTTTTTTCAAGTCTTCTTATGTCTTCTTTATC
>NZ_JAOQJI010000083.1:6327-7293 GCF_025567125.1 Phocaeicola fibrisolvens
GCGCATGTGCGCGTATACACGCCCGCGCGAAATACATAATGTAGGGCTGTTTCCTTCCGTTTTTGAAAGCATCAAAAAACGCTTACCTGCAACCGTCTTGTTTACAGCTGTTTACAAAAAGTCTTCAAAATTTCCGCAAAAAAGTATTGCGTAAAAGTTGCAGAACCGGAAAAAGTGCGTACCTTTGCAACCGCTTTCGAGAGGGAGAGCCGCTGAAGATGACAGACTGGTGAAGAAAGGCAGACTTTCAAAGGCGCTGCACCCGAGTATCTTACCTTGCAAGACGGCAAGGGAGCGAGAAACGGATAAGCCCCGCGAGGTCCTCCTGAAAAATTTTTCAAAAAACTTCGAAAAAATTTGGAGGGAAAGAAAAAACGCCTTACCTTTGCAAACGCTTTCCCGCTGAAACGGGAGCTCAAGAAAAGATAGTTCTTTGAAAGACTTTAGATAAACAAACGAAGATGTAGTACAAGAAGTAGTCTTATATATAATGTATATGTGAGATGAAACAAGAACCGTCAATAACCTGAAAAGGATAGAGAAATCGGTTTCCTGATACAGAGATTAAAAGATACCCGCAAGGGTAAGAAAATATTTTACAATGAAGAGTTTGATCCTGGCTCAGGATGAACGCTAGCTACAGGCTTAACACATGCAAGTCGAGGGGCAGCATGAACTTAGCTTGCTAAGTTTGATGGCGACCGGCGCACGGGTGAGTAACGCGTATCCAACCTTCCGCTTACTCGGGAATAGCCTTTCGAAAGAAAGATTAATACCCGATGGTATCTTAAGCGCACATGCAAATAAGATTAAAGATTTATCGGTAAGCGATGGGGATGCGTTCCATTAGATAGTAGGCGGGGTAACGGCCCACCTAGTCAACGATGGATAGGGGTTCTGAGAGGAAGGTCCCCCACATTGGAACTGAGACACGGTCCAAACTCCTACGGGAGGCAGCAGTGAGGA
>NZ_JAOQJI010000084.1:0-6702 GCF_025567125.1 Phocaeicola fibrisolvens
AGATACAAAAAAGCCAGCTAATTCGCAACACTTTGTGTATGAATTAGTTGGCTAATTTTATATTATTTACTGAATGTCCCAAATTATATTTCATTTTGAGACGGCCTCTTCATTATAGTTTGTTCTAATTCGTTGCAGTTGATTACAATATCCTACTTGCCGATGCAGTATGTGTACATCTTTGATTATCAATAGTATAGCGCTCTAAAAGGTACAACCAGTAGGTTGGCAAGTATCTGAGAATGTGTAAGTTAGTGATTTTTAGCACCATTCTCGGCTTGTACCTCCATTTTGGAAAGTAAAAGTAAGTGTAATTTCTTGAATATCAAAATGTGCGGTACAAAAACTTGTGAAAAATGCCGTTTTTTGATGAGAAAAGGTACAAAAACACGGCAGATTCAAGTTAATAGAGATATTATTCGTATAAGCTAAAAAAGAGCTTTCAAGATGCTTGGTCTTGAAATATTATCACTATCTTTGTATAAACAATATTTTATTTGTTATATGTGTAATAGCCGACTTATGAATAATATAATATCGTTTAATTTGTCAACTCCGGATGATGTAGCGAAGCAAATTGCCGCTAAAGTAAAAGTACGGAGATTGGAGTTAAATCTAACTCAAGAAGGCATAGCTACAAGAGCCGGCCTCAAGTTTGCTACTTACCGTCGGTTTGAACAGACTGGGGAAATATCTTTAAAGGGGTTGCTTCAAATAGGATTTGCCTTAAATTCGTTATCAGAATTTGACGCTCTTTTTGCGCAAAAGCAATATCAATCCTTAGACGATGTATTAAACGAACAAAATGTTATCCGAAAAAGAGGTAAGAAAAATGAGTAGAAATTTTATAACCAAAGAGAGTGACTGTTTAATGATTAATAAAAAAGAATATCTTTCTCAATTGTCATTCAATAGTTCACGCATTCGTCAAGACAAAAAGATTGAACTGGATATGAAACAGGAGTATTCTGGACGTGAATTGTATGAAATGATTCAGAATGCAGATGACGAAGGTTCTCCTAAAATTGAATTAGTTCTAACTGACGATAATCATTTTCATATCAAGAATTGGGGAAACAGGCCCTTTACCGAGGAAGGGCTGTTGTCAATAATGCGCTCATTTCTTTCAACGAAAACAAAAGAATCATACAAAAATGTGACCGTGCGACCTATTGGGAATAAGGGGTTGGGCTTTCGCTCTTTGCTTAATTGGAGTGATAAGATAACTATCCATTCTAATGGCGTTCAATGTTCATTTAGTGAAGAAATTGCCAAAAGCGAGTGGAAAACGATAAAAGATGAAGGACTAAGGAGAGGCATTCTAACACAGAATGATGTAAATGACTTTGAAAGAGAACGTCCTAATAACTTACCATTACCTATATTGTCAATTTCTAGAATAGACGATGATGATATTACAAAGCAAGGTTGTTTTGATGTAAATGGAACTTGTACTACTGATGTGGAGATTTTTTGTCAAAGTCAATCAGTGGTTTCAGATATAGATTTTAAATTGTCTTCACTTCCTTGTTCGGTTTTATTGTTCCTCAGGAATATTGAACGTGTTGATATAGATAATAAGGGTAAAAAAAGAGTTATAAAAAGGATTAAAGCAGAAGTTATTGATGAGGGGATTGAAAAAGTTACAATTAGTGATAATGACGAAAACATATGTTTTGCGGTGTGCAAATACCAGTCCAATGATAGAGCATACGAGGTAGGAGTCGCTTATCCAATGACAGAGTTTAACTATGAGCATTATCTTTATTCATATTTTCCAACACAAGTTAGGTTAAATGTTCCTGCAATTTATCATGGGACTTTTGAATTAAACGCATCTAGAAATCATTTGGTCAATTCGGAACATAATAAAATTGTATTGAAGAAACTCGGAGAAGTAGCTGTGAAGTTATCCGAAAATTTAGTCAATCATAATTTGCTGAATGGTGATAATTGGGTTCCATTTAATATTTTGAATTTTACGTATGCTGATATAGATGCGGCATTGCTATCTTCATTGGCAGAATCAATAAAAAATAATTTGGAGAGAATCAAAATTTTTCCTCTGATAAATTCTAGTTTCTCTTCTATTGAATCCACGATTAGGCTTGGAGACAAATTAGCTGATTGGTTATTAGAAGCAAAGCCGGAAATATATAAAAACACGTCGCTAAACAATCATCTTATTGCTATTACCCAGGAAATATTTTCACTTGATAGATATTTATCTAAATATGTTTTAGATAAAATCAATATTAGGCTTGGTGATGTGGCTGATAGCATACAAACCATAGCAAATAATAAACTTTCACTTGAAGAAAGGGTTGGGTTTATAGACGCTATTGCAGATTGCAGTGTGAATAGCATAAGTATAAGCATCCTTATTGATGCAAAAGGAGAAATTATAGATGTAAATAAAGATAATCCGGCATATGTGCTTAGTATGTCGGGAAATACCGTTTTACCAAAATGCTTATCAATAAAATCTGTTGATTCTGAACTAATCAACAAACTCCAAGAAAATTGGCACTTGCAGAATATTCGCCAAGTAACGGAAAAACTACAAAAAATAACATCGGTAATAAATGGAGATCACACTGCAATTCGTAAAAAGATAGAGGCCTGGTCTGCAAAAGAGATGGATTATGAAGGAATGTGTGAAGTGTTGAAATGGGAATTTGAACATCCAACAAAGGACGCAACAGCTTTTACGTCGGAGCTACATTTGATAAATCGCTTAGGCAATCCAAGAAAGGCGTGTTCTTTGCTTCTTGAAGAACCTACATTTTCTCGTGATCTATTTACAAAAATAGATGATAAATGGTTATTGTTAGGTTCGCTGTCAGAATGGAAAGAAATTTTAGGTGCTAAAACTGAAGAAGAAACATTGCATTTTTTATACCACAACATAGGTGTGTCACAAAGAGTTCCTACAGATCATGTTTATTTTGGGAACAAATCGGCATATTTGGATGAAGTAAGGGATAATAATAGTAAATCTCAAATAGATAATTACTATTGTAATAATTTTGACCAATATAATCAAATATCAAAAACCTATAATTATTCATATGTTCCCGATGTCGAGTTTTTATCTAAATATAGCTTATCTGAGGCGCTTGGACTTATTTTGAAAGATAAAAGAGTGTTGTCTGACATTATGAATAATAGTATAAGCTTGTTTTATCGTTCTATAAAATCGGAGACGGTTCGCTACAGTTACTCTGCATACATATTGAGAGCCATGCCCCAATTTTTACCACTCCAAACTTCAGTGATCCAATCAACAAATTTTGGCTGTGGCGTGAATTATAATTACCTGGAAAATACGCTTTTCCTTGATAGAATAACCCAAATTAATCCACTTCTTGTCACATTGGGAGCGCAGAAAAATATCGGTAGTCTTTCCTTAGAACAGTTATATAAACTTTTATCTCAAAAGGTGGATCCTTATGGTATTCAAAAACGATATAAAGAATTAAGGGAGGCTATTAGAAATAATAATGAAGATGAATTATTATTGCCTAAAATAAGAGATAAGTATCTTACTCATGTGTGGGCAAGATTACAAGGAAATCTGGAATGGAAACCTGTTGAGGAGGTTTATTATTGGGATAATGATCAGTTGCCGCAAGTTATACTGTCAACACTCCCTAAATTGGAAATTGGCAATCGCGTGGGAGAGGATTCTGTTTCAAAAATATTTGGTGTAAAATTGGCTAAGAATATAGCTATTTCATTTAATAATTATATCAACAACGAGAATCTTTTAAGAGAGATGAAAAAATATCTTTCTGAAAGAATTAAATATTTTCTTGCGTTTAGAATAGGTGATGACATAAAGGATATAAAACTTATTCGTCAGTCAATAAGTTCATTGAAAAGTTTATGCAATAACCTGCATATTTACACTTCTGCACAATATGATTTTAACAGAGAACTACATTATATGAAAGAAGGCGATGTATTGACTTCTTTTGAAAATGGAGGAATGCACTTTCATATATGTTCTTCTTACTATAATTGTATCAATGCAATCTCCGATCCTGTATTTAGCGAGAATCTTAATGAGGCTGTTTGTATGGCTTTGAAAGTGACAAGCAATACGATGGCCAACTATTTTAGAAATATTATCACGCACGATACACATTATATAGAGTACATCATTAAAAAGGACGTCTCACCAGAAGTTTGGACTTTAACTCTTAAAAGTTTGGGCATTAGCGAGTATGAACAGAATTTTTGGAAGTCATATTCTGATTCTCAAGATACTAAAATCAATATATCAGAATTAGCGGAGCATATAACTGATGCAAAAGAATTTATTCATAGCATATATCCGTACCTTGATTTGCCTGAAATATATACAGGAATTGAAGATCTTAGACCATTTGAACAATATAACTTGTTGCTCAGTATGAAGGTGGACGATTGCTCAATATTGGGGAATGATGGTCTTAAAACTTTTTATCAAGAATCATTTATTGCAATACGGAATCAATATTTTGTAAAATATAAATCTTATCTATACGGTGAGACTTCAAGGCGGATTGCTTCTAATAAACAAGATGCGTTATCTTGTATAGAGGATTATCGAAATAAATGCATGGCTTTTTCTGAACCTTTTTTTGAAGAGAAAGTAAACGAAATAAAACTAACACTGATTAATAAGGATAATCTTAATGAGATTATGCAAGAAATGGTTCAAAGTAAGTTTAATTTTTCTCTTAACAATTATAATTATGAAGTGATTGATATACCGACAACTATTTTGCCAGAATATGAAAAGATCCTTGATGAATTTCATATGTCAGAAGGAATCCTTAATCAGACTGATGCTCTTATTGCGAAATTTAAAGGATTGGAAGATTTATTTAGATTTAGGCTAAAGAAATATGATGAGTTAGATTCAATCAATCACAAGAAAGAAGATGCAGGTGATGACACAAATAAGGTGGCGATAGAAATCGCCAGATGTCATAGTGTATTACGTGATTTAAACTCCGAAATAAAGACAGGCAACAATAAGAAAAATCAAAATGGATATAAGTCTGATAGGTCAAAATATCTTATAGGGAAAAAAAGCTGAAATAAAAACATTTGAGGCGATGAAATCTTGTGAACAATATGAGGATGTTTATGGCTGTTCGACAATACTTAATAAAGAAAGTGGTAATGATAATTTACATTACGATATCATATATAGAAAGAAGGGAACTCCAAAGACGGATGTGAGATACCTTGAGGTAAAAAGTGGTAATCCTATTTTCATGTCTTGTTCGGAGTATCAATTTGCATTAGATAATTCTGAACATTATGATCTTGCTATATATCATGATGGAAAAGTATCGATTGTTGAATCTCCTTTTAGTTCAAAGAATGGTAATATATCTTTAGAAGTGCAACCTGAGACGTATCAACTGACTATAGAATGGGATTAATTCCACAATTCTATATTAAGTATGTAAAATTGTAACATATTATAATGTAGGAATGAATTACATAAAACAAATAGAAATCATTTATGATAATCGACTAGTCGGTCGTTTGGCTTTGACCAAAGAAGGATTATGTGCTTTCGAGTATTCAACCGAATGGCTTGGCTCCGGTTTTTCCATATCACCATTCGAATTACCCTTGAAAAGCGGTGTCTTTATAGCCAAATCTCGTCCGTTTGAAGGAGGATTTGGTGTTTTCGATGATTGTTTACCTGATGGATGGGGATTGCTTATTTTAGATAGATACTTGCAACAAAAAAGTATCAATCCACGGACTTTAACTTTATTGGATCGCCTTGCATTGGTAGGTTCCACAGGACGCGGAGCATTGGAGTTCCGTCCGGACCATAGTGTGGTGACAAGACAGGATTATGCCGATTTCGAGAAGTTGGCGTTGGAAGCAGAACAAATATTGGATAGTGACGATTATACGGGCGAAGGTATCGAGGAGTTTCAAGATCGCGGTGGTTCACCTGGAGGTGCACGACCCAAAATCTTCGTTCGCTATAATAACAAGGAGTGGTTGGTAAAATTCCGTGCCAAACGAGACCCACAGAGTATTGGTATAGATGAATACCGTTATTCGCTTCTTGCCAAGCAATGCGGAATTGAAATGCCGGAAACACGTCTCTTTGAAGATAAATATTTTGGTGTGGAACGATTTGACCGGATACCAAATAGCAAATTGCATGTAGTAAGCATGGCTGGCCTTATAGGTGCTGATTATCGTTTACCAAGCATTGATTACGCTCACATATTTCAAGTTTGTGCCATGCTGACACATAGCGTGGCCGAGCTGTGGAAGGTCTACCGACTGATGGTATTCAACTATCTGATAGGCAACAAAGATGACCATGCCAAGAACTTTGCCTTCATTTATCGTGATGGGGATTGGCATTTTGCTCCGGCTTATGACTTGCTGCCTAGCGATGGCATCAATGGCTTTCGTACTACTTCAATTAATGATAAGATTGAACCAACGAAAGAGGATCTGTTTGCTGTAGCGTTGCAAGCAGGATTGAATAAGAAAGATATTTTATCTGATTTTGAAAAGATTAGAAATTTTATAGTATATAAATATTGAGGCTATTATCCAATATGCAAATTCATTAGTGTCCACTAAAAAATCATAGTAGTTCTTTGAAATTATTGAGATTCAATTTGTTATGAGTAATTTTGGGGAGAACGGATTTGAATTTACTTT
>NZ_JAOQJI010000085.1:0-6454 GCF_025567125.1 Phocaeicola fibrisolvens
GCAGTTCAGGGGAGTAAAGGACAAGGCCTTCTTTTTGTTCAGACTGGCTAAAATTTATGCTTAATCAACGAATCCCTCAGATTTTTACGTTGAGCCGATATTCTTTTTCAATCCCCTTTCGGTTGTCCACCGGATAAATAGAAAAAGTCCCGTAAAACGTTGATTTTACGGGACTTGTCTTAATTTGACTACCTAATGTCTTAGGTTTCAGCGGAGAGACAGGGATTCGAACCCCGGGTACCTCGCAGTACAACGGTTTTCAAGACCGCCGCAATCGACCACTCTGCCACCTCTCCAAAACTCTATTTGAGAGTTGCCTTGTTTTTCAAAGGCGATGCAAAGGTAGGCATTATTTTGGAATCCGCAAATATTTACCGCCTTTTTTGATTATTTTTTTTCATTGTCGTACCTTTGCAGCCAAGAAAAACGAAACAGACGAATCATGATATATCCTCATAATTTCGAACAAAAGATTGGATTCGACCAAATCCGACAGTTGCTGAAAGCACGCTGTTTAAGCACATTGGGAGAAGAACGTGTAGACGAAATGGCTTTCTCGGACGACTACCAGGAAATCAACCGCCGACTGGAACAGGTGGTAGAGTTTGTACGGATTACCCAGGAAGAGGAAGATTTTCCCGCACAGTACTTCTTCGATGTCCGCCCCTCGCTGAAACGTATCCGGGTGGAAGGTATGTACATGGACGAGCAGGAACTCTTCGACCTGCGCCGCTCGCTGGAAACCATCCGCGACATCGTACGCTTTCTCCAGCAGACTGATGAAGACGAGGAAGACGATACAGCCACCTCCCCTTATCCGGCACTACATGAACTGGCAGGAGATATCCTGACCTTTCCACAACTGATTGCGCGCATTGACAGCATTCTCGACAAGTTCGGAAAAATAAAGGACAATGCCTCCACAGAACTGTTGCGCATCCGACGGGAACTTTCAGCTACCACCGGAAGTATCTCGCGCAGCCTGAACAGCATCCTACGGGCGGCCCAATTGGAAGGATACGTCGACAAAGATGTAACCCCCACCATGCGCGACGGCCGCCTGGTCATTCCGGTAGCTCCGGGCATGAAACGGAAAATCAAAGGTATCGTACACGACGAGTCGGCCACTGGAAAGACGGTGTTCATCGAACCGGCGGAAGTGGTGGAAGCCAACAACCGCATCCGGGAACTGGAGGGAGAAGAACGGCGGGAGATTATCCGTATCCTGACCGATTTCTCGGCAACGGTCCGTCCGCAGATACCCGCCATCCTGCAATCCTACGAATTCCTGGCCGAGATTGACTTTATCCGTGCCAAGGCACTGTTCGGCATCGAGATAAAAGGCCTGAAACCCTCGTTCGAGAACCAGCAGATTGTCGACTGGTTCCAGGCGGTACATCCCCTGCTGCAAATGTCGCTGGCCAAGCACGGCAAGAAAGTGGTTCCCTTGGACATTATCCTCACCCGCGAGAAACGCATCCTGCTGATTTCCGGTCCGAACGCCGGAGGTAAGTCCGTCTGCCTGAAAACCGTCGGACTGCTGCAATACATGCTTCAGTGCGGCATGCTGGTGTCCATGCACGAGCGAAGCCATGCCGGCATCTTCAGCCACATCTTCATTGACATCGGCGATGAACAGAGTATTGAAGACGACCTGAGTACCTACTCTTCCCACCTGACCAACATGAAGGTGATGCTGAAATCGTGCAACAGCCAGAGCCTCATCCTGATTGATGAGTTCGGAGGAGGAACGGAACCGCAGATTGGCGGGGCCATTGCCGAAGCCGTCTTGAAGCGTTTCAACCTGAAAGGTACCTTTGGAGTCATCACCACCCACTACCAGAACCTGAAACATTTTGCCGAAGACCATGAAGGCGTGGTGAACGGAGCCATGCTCTACGACCGCCACGAAATGCGCGCCCTCTTCCAGTTGCAGATTGGGAATCCCGGAAGCTCATTCGCCGTGGAAATCGCCCGGAAAATCGGGCTCCCGGAAGAAGTCATCGCCGATGCCTCGGAAATTGTGGGAAGCGAATACATCCAGAGTGACAAGTACCTGCAAGACATCGTGCGCGACAAGCGTTATTGGGAAACCAAACGCCAGAACATCCGCAAGCGGGAAAAACAGATGGAAGACACCATTGCCCGCTACGAACAGGAAATAGCCGAGCTGGAACGCAGCCGAAAAGAAATCCTGAAAAAAGCCAAGGAAGAAGCCGAACGCCTGCTTCAGGAATCGAACGCCAAGATTGAAAACACCATCCGCACCATCAAGGAAGCACAGGCCGAGAAAGAACGTACCCGTACTGCCCGCCAGGAACTGACGGACTTTAAGGAGCAGGTAGAGAAACTCGACAAAGCGGCCATGGAAGAAAAAATCGCCCGCAAGATGGAGCAGCTCCGTGAAAAGCAGGAACGGAAAAAAGACAAGAAGGCCCGACAGCAGCAGAAAGCCTCCGAGCCTCAGCCTGTACCTAAAGTCCACCCAATAGAAGCCGGCGACTATGTCCGCATCAAGGGACAGACCAGTGTGGGACAGGTGATGGACGTCAACGGAAAGAATGCCGTAGTCATGTTCGGTCTGATGAAAACCAACGTGAAAACCGAACGGTTGGAACGGACCGATGCCCCGAAAGTCGCTCCCCTTTCCAACAAGACAACTTTCGTGAGCAGCGAAACGCAAGACCGAATGTACGAAAAGAAACTGAACTTCAAGCAGGATCTCGACGTCAGAGGAATGAGAGGGGATGAAGCCATCCAGGCCGTCACTTATTTCATCGACGACGCCATCCTGGTGGGAGTCAGCCGTGTACGTATCCTGCACGGTACCGGAAGCGGTATCCTGCGTACCCTCATCCGCCAGTACCTGGCCACCGTACCGGGGGTTGCTCATTTTCAGGACGAGCACGTACAGTTCGGAGGGGCCGGCATCACCGTGGTCGATTTAAAATAACCCGAAGGGATTTTACAAACAGATACGACAAGCATATACGATTATTGCGTATCTTTGCAGAAAACTCACACCTATTTTGAGATGAAATCAATCAGAGAACTATATCGCATCGGAACGGGCCCGTCCAGCAGTCACACCATGGGCCCCCGCAAGGCAGCCGAACAATTCCTCGCACGGAATCCGCAGGCCGCCTCTTTTGAAGTCACGCTGTACGGAAGCCTGGCCGCCACCGGACGCGGACACATGACCGACGTGGCCATTCTGGATACCCTGCAGCCTCACGCTCCCGTGGAAATCATCTGGAAGCCTCATGTATTCTTTCCGTTCCACCCCAACGGAATGACCTTCAAGGCATTCGACGCCCAAAAGAAGAAACTGGACGAATGGACGGTGTTCAGCGTGGGAGGAGGCGCACTGGCAGAAGAAGGACACGACCGCACGGCTACCAACGACATTTACAGCATGAACACCATGAGCCAGATACTCTACTGGTGTGAACACACGGGCAGAAGTTACTGGGAATACGTGGAACAGTGCGAAGGCAAGGAAATCTGGGATTTTCTGGCAGAGGTATGGGAGACCATGAAGGCAGCCATCCACCGGGGACTGGATGCCGAAGGGGTACTGCCCGGTCCGCTGAACCTGCGCCGTAAAGCCTCTTCTTATTACATCCGGTCGAAAGGATACAAAGATTCTCTCCGCTCCCGGGGACTGGTCTTTGCCTACGCCCTGGCCGTCAGCGAAGAGAACGCTTCGGGAGGAAAAATCGTGACGGCACCCACCTGCGGTGCCTGCGGAGTGGTTCCGGCAGTTCTGTACCACTTGCAGAAAAGCCGTGAATTCAGTGACGCACGTATCCTCCGTGCACTGGCCACTGCCGGTCTGGTAGGCAACATCGTGAAACACAACGCCTCCATTTCCGGTGCCGAAGCCGGATGCCAGGCCGAAGTGGGAGTAGCCTGCTCCATGGCTTCAGCCGCTGCCAGCCAGCTGTTTGGCGGCAGCCCGGCACAAATTGAATATGCAGCAGAAATGGGACTGGAACATCACCTGGGCATGACCTGCGACCCAGTATGCGGACTGGTACAGATTCCTTGTATCGAACGCAACGCGTATGCGGCCGCCCGCGCCCTCGATGCCAACATCTATTCGGCCTTTACCGACGGACACCATCGGGTGTCATTCGACAAGGTAGTCGAAGTCATGAAACAGACAGGGCACGACCTCCCTTCCTTGTACAAGGAAACCAGCGAAGGAGGCCTCGCCAAGAACTATCAACCCATGGATTAAAAGGACCTGAAAAAACGCAAGGACGTTTCAATGAAAACGCCTTTGCGTTTCATCCTAAACGCCTAAGCGTTTAAAGTAAAACGTCTAAGCGTTTTAAATGAAACGTCTAAGCGTTTTAAATGAAACGTCTAAACGTTTTTTGCAAGTCTTCAAAAGTCATCTTTTGTCTACATTCTACCCTCACAAAAAACATTTTACATGACCTTCATCAGCCATTATAATTCCCCTCTTGGAGGTATCACACTTGCGGCCACGAACGACAGGCTCTGCGGACTCTGGTTTGACGGACAGAAGTATTTCGGCAGTACCCTTCAGGAAGAAACTGAAGAAGAGGAGACTCCCGTCCTGTGTCGGACCCGACAGTGGCTCGACCTCTATTTTTCCGGAAAGAAGCCCGGCTTCCTTCCCCCGCTTCATCTTGATGGTACCCCTTTTCAGCAAACAGTGTGGAACATCCTGTGTAGCATCCCCTACGGAGAAACCCGAACTTACAAAGAAATCGCCGTAGAAACCGCCCGCAGACTCGGACGTCCTCACATGGCTGCCCAGGCAGTAGGAAACGCCATCGGACACAACCCCATCAGTATCCTTATCCCCTGCCATCGAGTGGTGGGCACCAACGGCAGCCTGACCGGATACGCTGGAGGAACAGAACGTAAACTTGCCTTGCTGCAGATTGAACATACACCTTATTATATATAGTAACTACATGAAACCATACACAGTTTATTTATTCGATTTTGACTATACCCTGGCCGACTCTTCCCGCGGCATCGTGATGTGCTACCGTAACGTGCTCGAACGTCACGGATTTCATCAGGTGGACGACCACGCCATCAAACGTACCATCGGAAAAACGCTGGTTGACTCCTTTTCCATCCTGAGCGGAGTGACGGATGCCGATACCCTGGAAACCTATCGGAAAGAATACGTGAAAGAAGCCGACCTGCACATGACGGTCAACACCCGGCTTTTCCCCGAGACGGAAGAGGTGCTGCATGCACTGAAAGCACGCGGTGCCCGCATCGGTATCATCTCTACCAAATACCGCTACCGCATCATGGAACTGCTGGGGAAGAAATTCCCGGAAGGATTCATTGACATTATCATAGGAGGTGAAGATGTGAAGGAGGCCAAACCCTCTCCCGAAGGATTGTTACTAGCCATCTCCCGCCTGCAATGCCCCAAAGAACAAGTACTCTATCTGGGCGACAGCACGGTGGATGCAGAAACTGCCCAAAATGCCGGAGTCAATTTTTCCGGTGTCTTGCACGGCATGACCACCCGCGAGGAACTGGCAGCCTATCCGCATATAGCCATCCTGCCCGACCTGACTCCGCTCAAATAAAAAAACGAGCCCATCGATCGTTTTTTTTCAGATAAATAGTTGGTTATGTAAATTTAAAGCCGTAAATTTGCAGCCGATTTTAGTCCGTGGAGGTAAAAAAGTAGCCGGAGAGAACGGTTCACCTTGCGGAGGAAACCCGTTTAATATTTATTTAAAATGTACGTAATCGTAGAAATTAACGGTCAGCAGTTCAAAGCAGAAGAAGGCAAGAAACTGTTTGTTCAGCACATCCAGAACGCTGAAAACGGTGCAACTGTTGAATTTGACAAAGTCTTGTTGGTTGACAACAACGGTACTGTAACTGTAGGTGCTCCTACTGTAGACGGTGCAAAAGTGGTTTGCGAAGTAGCTTCTCACTTGGTAAAAGGTGACAAAGTATTGGTATTCCACAAAAAGAGAAGAAAAGGTTACAGAAAACTGAACGGTCATCGCCAGCAGTTTACTGAATTGACAATCAAACAAGTTATTGCTTAATCATTTAAAACGTAGAAGAAAATGGCACATAAGAAAGGTGTAGGTAGTTCTAAGAACGGCCGTGAGTCAGCTAGTAAGAGATTAGGCGTAAAGATATTCGGTGGTTCAGCTTGCAAAGCTGGTAACATCATTGTTCGTCAAAGAGGAACAGTTCACAACCCGGGTGAAAACGTAGGTATGGGTAGTGACCACACTCTTTACGCATTGGTAGACGGTACTGTATGTTTCAAGAAAGGTCGCGAAGACAGAAGCTATGTTTCTGTAATTCCTTGCGCTGAAGCATAATCTACTGAAAACGAAATTGTAAAAAGAGGCCGTCTCAAAATGAATTGAGATGGCCTCTGTCGTTTCATATCAGATTGAAGTCGTTTGGATTTTCCTCAAAAAAA
>NZ_JAOQJI010000086.1:0-6322 GCF_025567125.1 Phocaeicola fibrisolvens
AGAAACATTTACTTTTACTCTATATTGTAATTTACACTTGATTATCAGTCGTTTGCAGTTTTATGATATTCTGTGAAAGTATAAGTTCGAGAGCCTGTCTCTCCGCTGAAACCTAAGACATTAGGTAGTCAATTTAAGACAAGTCCCGTAAAATCAACGTTTTACGGGACTTTTTCTATTTATCCGGTGGATAACCAAAAGACATTAAAATGCCCATTTCAGGCAAAGTTCCGTTACTAAATCGTTACAGAAAAATCGGGAAAATTTTCTGTAACGATTTTCGATAAGGCCATTGATTTGCAACTAAAAAATGAGTCATAAAATCGGCACTCAAGGTTACCTTTATTTGTAAAATATATCTTAGCTTCTATTGCATCTGATGTATAATTGCCTGACGAATCCGACTCAAACGTTTTTCAACTTCTGCGTCATATTGAATTCCTCCATCCTTAAACAAATCTTTATACTTACATTTGCGCAATTTATATTTAAATTGTCCTTCCTTGCCACTTAAATCTATTCCAAAATCAATGGGTATCGGTGAATCTAACAAATCCATGTGATAATTGTATGTAAGATCTATACTATGCTCCCCTCCCACAATCGCTTTATATCGATCCCATTGCAAGACAAAGGGTAATACTTCAATCTTCTTCTTATGCAATATTAAATTTGCCGATAACTTATCTATCTCATGTTTCTCCTTATTCTTAAATCGAAAACGACGTGCTATTTCTTTAAATGTTCCATTATCCATCAGAATCAGATTACGTCCATCCACAGAACAAATAGCATCGGTATTCCCCAATAATGGAAGCATTCTATTATCTACCGGACCAACTGCTGTCAATCGACAATTAACTAATCCATCCATAGTTTCTATTAAAGGGAATATGGTTTTTACAGTAGGAATCACTTCATGTACTTGCGCTACTAAAAAATCTTTTAACTTCAAATCAAAACAAGTAGTAACTTTATCCTTATGCAAACTATTATACAAAAGATCTAATTCGGCTTTTCCTAAGTTCGTACGTGTAGTTAAATGAGCCTTTAAAGCTTGATTTCTCACAAAAGCGCTTCCCTGCACATGCTGTAAATCTACATTCCTATAATTCATGTGATCAAGGTCAAATTGAAGTTCCAATGCAATATTTTTAGAAATATAAACAGGATGTTGCTTAAGTTTAATAGGTTCTTGCACATGCAACTGACTCTCTAAGTTATTCAAGTCTCCGAATGCCATCATCTTACTATTCTGTAACTTCTCGGAAGAGACTCCATAAGACAAAGTTCTCTCTAACTCATCATAATCGATATTAGCAGAAAGGATACGAAGGGAACCTTCTACCTGCGGTACACCACTTCTCTTATTTTTTGCATCAGCCACAGACAATGAACCAGACAGAAAGCAATCAGATTTACCAGCTTGCACATGAAGCCGATTCAATGTTAACTGATGATTCTGAAAACCTAAATAGGCATGATTGATACAAGTCAACATCGGAAACTGAGGGATATACATTTGAGAGCGTTCAAACTCCAGAACTCCCTTCAGATTATGCTTCTCACCTGTCCTTCGTTTTTCTTCTACAGGACGAATTTCAGAGATTAGTTGTATTTTATCAAAAATAAAAGCCTGTTGCCTATATGGATTTAAGAATCTCAACTTATCAGCCTTAAACATAAGTCCACCTTCCCCATTTAATAGATTATTTCCAATTGGTTTAACTCCCACATGTAATTCTAAATTCTGAATAGAGGTCCAGGCTGATGAATTATTCCATCTGGCATCCAACAATTTACAGTTCCAATGAGTAGTGATTGGAGAAACCTCATCCTTTCGCAATGAAATTGCCGTATTGGAACGTAAACGCAAATCAGACAAATTAACAAATAACTTTTTTTTATAAGACAGACACAATGTATCAATCTCAGCAACCCCAGAAAAGACTTCTGTCTGCTTTATAAAATCACTGGCATTTTTAGCGTAACCAAAATCTAAAGAAACATCAGGAATGAAAAAATGTATCTCTTTCTCTAAATGATCAAATACTACATTCTGTATTTTTAATTTTCCGGCTCCCTTTATTAAATGATAATTTTTTTTCCTCAACTCATTAACGGCACATCCCAATCTTGCATCTACCATCATCATCCCTGCCAATGTAATCTTCTTATCCATCAGGACCTTCTTTCCAATGTAATCAAAATTCAGATTCCCCTTTATACAAGCCTCTATATACGGATCACGAACAAAATTCATTACAGTTCCTTCCAGATTTATTTCACTCTGCATACCTTTTACAAAAAAACGATTCAATCTTAGGAAACATGAATCCGCACAGGCAGATGAATATTTCATCTCCAAATTTAATTGAATATTCTCTAAATCCTCCCTTAATTCTGCCCAATGAAACCTACCTTGTTCCAAACTACCTTGAATGTGTAAATCTGGCAAGGAATCCTTTTTCATAGCACCGTGAATTGTACCCTTCAAAATGGTTGTTCCATCTATTTGATAATCTTCTTTTATTGGGAAATAATCAGATGGAATAAAAGCTATCAGGTCTTTTAAACTAGATGCTCCCAAATCAAATTGTAAATCAATAAATGGTACTTGTTTCCTTTTCAAGTTCATAATTTTTCCTTCCAAATTGAATGGAAAGTCATTTATTTTAAAGTGAGCATCTGACAATTCAACACCGGCATGTTCTTTATCTAACTTAACATGACAAAACAAATCAAATGAAATAGAGTCCAATGGTAACCCTGTACCTTGCATCACAGGAGAAGAAACCGACAATGAAATATCAGAAAAACCTTGCCCCAGCTTTCCTTCAATCAATATATCAGCATTTTTACAATTATAAATTTGTTTCCGGTGAGGTATTTTTAGTTTAATATCACCCTGCGAAATCTGCAATCTATCTATTTCCGACAAAAGTTTAGAAGCTAATTTATGCCCTTTCTTTTTTGTTAACTTAGGTATTGGTTCCTCAGCATTATAAACCAACTCTAGATTTTCTACTAAAATATTATCAATACTAATAACATGTTCCTTCCACAACTTAAGTAACTGAATAGATCCCGATATTTTTTTAAACTTTCCAGCAAATGGTGCTTCTGCATTTATAGACTTATCTTGTATTTGAAAACTTCCATCCTTTACTACAATCTCTATAAATGGCCAATTATCCCAATAACTCAAATCCACTCTTTCACAACAAAATTCCACATTAGCACGTCTATTAATTTCGCGAGTAACTAATTCAGACAATTGTTCCGGTGTTAAAAGCTTATATTTCAAATAACAAAATATCCCTCCGGAAAGCATAAGAAGCAAAACCAAGAGTGATAAGAAAACTTTTATTATTATACGAACAAATTTCATACTAATGATTCTTATTTTAACATAAAACGGCAGAGATGTACGTACCACCTCTACCGTTCCTATACTTGATTTATTAATCTCTAAACATCAAAAACAAAAACCTACACCAAACACATGTCGAGATCTGCTTATCTTATCTTCATATTCTTTAGAGACGGAAAAACGTAACTGGTAAGTATAGCGCAATACTAATGGACCTATTTTACCTAAAAGACCGACTTCTGCTGATATAGCACTATAAAGTTTAAAAGAAGGATCCTTTTTGTCTGAATTTTGATTGCCATCATTATCGCTCAAAGAAGAATCTTCATCCGATTCAATATAAGGATTGCCATCTTCATCCACAAATTCACCGACTCCGGTATATCCCGGACCAAAAAAGATCCATACAGGAAATTTACGCACAGGATTTATAGTCCATCCAAAAGATAAATTCATTTCGGCCTCCAACTGTTTGCTATAATCTTTCTGCAACGCCTTAAAAAGATCTGGATGAAAACTCAAACTAAAATATCCTCCAACCTTACGCTGCCGATACTTTCCTATAGTTATACCAATAGGTGCACTTTTACTATATTCATAAGCATAGACCTGCACGCGCTGATTTCTACTTTGCTGCATTACACGAATATTTTTAGCTTTCTCACTTGCCTGTACAGCATTTCCACAGTTCTGGTCTACAACTCTCTGATACAATTCTAAAGCTTTCTCATATTCCCCGTCCTCATAATACACTTCAGCCGCATCATAATATTTATTACAATCTGTATCAAAATAACGAATACATTCATAACGCTTGTTGGAAGCATTCGTATCAGATGGATTCAATTCCAATATCCTTCCATAATACATGCTAGCTTTTTCATAATCCAATAATTGATAAGCTTCTGCTGCCTTATCTTGACACACGATAATTGTATCAATCGATGCAATCAGTTCATCCAAATTAGAATCTGCAGGACAATCAGAACATTCTTTGGCTATACTATACTGCTCTTTAGCCTCCCCATACATACATTTCTGGAAAAAATCTGTGCCTCGTTTTCTGTACTCGTAATAACATCCATAAACGAACTCTACATCCGGGTCTACCAACTTATATTGTTTCAGTTCTTTTGGATTTAATTCTGCCATAATCAACACAGGAGCATATTCTGAAGTGCGAATTATTAATTTACGTCCACGATACCTTTTCCCTGTTTGAAAACGTAAATAGTAATACATTTCTTCACCTTTCTGTTCCGTATTATACACATCAACTACTTTATCATGACTAGACTCAAAAGTCAAAGAAATATTTGCCGGACAAGAAATAACCATACCAGCCTCGGTATCCTTTCCAGAAAAAACATTCAATCCAGAACTAACATCTTTCACTTCCAGATTACGCTGTGCAAACGATGTAAAAACTGTACTAATCACACAAATCAATAAAAAAATCAATCGCTTTTTCATAGCATTTCAAATTTAATCATTAACTAACGAACGAACAATATCAAAATCTCCTAAATTAAAAACTTCATCTCGAGCTAGAACTTTTCCGTCAAGTTTTTCTGGCTGCCAAGTACGTACCTGGATCAACGGATGTAACTCATCTTGAAAATCAATCATCAAGAATACAAAACCAACATCACGATACTGATCTGAATTCCATTCCTGTTTCAGTGTAACCCCATAAATATCAGTTAATTTCGGATGCTGTATAACCTCTACTTCATCAAATATAACGTTCAAATACTTATTGGATGCAAATACCTTCTTCAAATTAGAAATGTATTCCTTTTTAGTACGCTTCTGATAGACAATTTTCTCAGTTCCAAGTGATTGTAATGTATAATCTGACTTTGGTTTTTCCTTAATAGCTTTGCCTGTAATAATCAAAGCATTGTCACTAAATACTGATTCAATGTATTTTAAGTCTTTCCGATTATAAGAAGTTCTATAATTTTCTACAAAGTCAACGATAACCTGACGACGATATAAATCAGACACAGATTCATGTTCTGACATAATTTCCTGATATTTATGCTCGTTTATGGCTATTGCCACTCCATCAATTATCCCCCGATCTGTTAAACTGATTACCACTTCCTGATCCTTTACAGAATCATTGGCAGCCATCATAGTTACAGGTATATTACGCACTTGGTATCCTGAAGCCGTTTGAATACAAATTTCTTCAATTTGTGAAACCGGACAGGCCATCGGACTAGTCTTCCACATTTCTCGAATTTCCTTACGAGCATCCTTCGTAATATTATCACCCTCAATATCTGGTTTATCACCTGTCATTACGGCCTTGTTGCATTCTTGTAAAAGCCATGACACATTATTTTCAATTGCTTGTTTTAACAAACCATCATCTATCCCATCGGTTAAAACCAATTTCGTTTGCTCCAGTTGTGCAAAGCTAATTACTGGAAACATCGTTAAAAATAATATCAATCTTATCACCTTCATAGTAATAAACTTTTTATAAAATGTTGTGGTATATTTGAATAAAAATCAGCTTTCAAAACAGGAGTTTTCATAAACAATTGATTCTCATTTATTTCCACCCTTAATAAATGAATGTAATTTAATTTTTTATGATTAAAAACTACTATTGTTTCTAGATTTCCCTGTTTATTCCTTCCTGTATGACAGGCCGTTATAAAATCTTTCTCGAAATATGCAAGGAAATTAAGCAGTGGTATAGAAATTACTGGAGTAAAATACCCATACTTCCTATGAGTGATCTGCAAAATTTTTCCTTCTCCATTCGCATAAGTCAAAAACAGATTATTTAATGAATACTCCGGATATTGCTTCTGAAACACTGGAGTGTATTCTTTTCCTTTTTTCATATACCTCAAATCCGCAACTACGCGCCTATATGATACAGAAGCGAAAATAATCTGCATCGTTAGTAAAAAGGGGGCACAGTGCATC
>NZ_JAOQJI010000087.1:0-5038 GCF_025567125.1 Phocaeicola fibrisolvens
TAAAGATACAAAATCTTTAGGTAATAACAACGCCTCGGCTTGGGAAAGTCGGGGCGTTGTCATAAAAAAAGAGGGTATGCTTTTTGACACACCCTCTTCTCGTTTGAATCGGTCCACCTTCACGGTTATAGATTGTTAAAGATGGAAATAGAAAGCTCCTGCACTTGGATTTTAATTCCTTAAATAATATATTTGTGATATCAAAATAATATCATTTAAATCTAATGGATATGGAAACGAAGGAAATGAAATTCAGTGGCTTTAAAATGAATGGCTTTTTAGCTCTTTTCTTGTTCTTATTTGTATGGGCCGGAATAACGGTGTGGTGTTTTACTGTGGGAGAAACTCTTTTCTATATATTGGGGGGAGTGATGGTGTTATTGTGGATTATTTTGAATTGCGGCTATATGCAGCTGGAACCCAATGAAGCACGTGCCATGGTTTTCTTTGGCAAATATAAAGGTACCTTTAAAGAAACAGGATTCTTTTGGGTGAATCCGTTCATGGACAAGAAGAAATTATCACTTCGTGCGCGTAATCTGGATGTGGAGCCTATAAAGGTGAATGACAAGATAGGTAATCCCATTCTGATTGGGTTGGTATTGGTGTGGCGGTTGAAAGATACCTACAAAGCCATGTTTGAGATTGACGCACAGACCATGGCCAGCACGGGAGACGGTAAGTCGGCAAACGTGGGGAATGCGGTGGCCAGCCGTATGAATGCCTTTGAGAACTTTGTGAAGATACAGAGTGATGCGGCTTTACGTCAGGTGGCCGGACAGTACGCCTATGATGACAATGAATCGGATGCGAATGAATTGACACTCCGTTCGGGAGGTGAGGAAATCAATGAGCAGCTGGAACAAAAGCTGAATGAGCGTCTGGCAATGGCCGGTATGGAAGTGCTGGAGGCCCGTATCAATTATTTGGCTTATGCACCGGAAATCGCAGCGGTCATGCTTCGGCGTCAGCAGGCTTCGGCAATTATCAGTGCCCGTGAGAAAATTGTGGAAGGAGCCGTTTCAATGGTTCACATGGCACTGGACAAATTGTCGAAAGAGGAAATCGTGGAGCTGGATGAAGAAAAGAAAGCCGCTATGGTAAGCAATCTGCTAGTGGTACTCTGTGCGGATGAGGCTGCCCAGCCGGTGTTGAATACTGGCACGCTGAACCATTAAATCTGGGAATGACAGACGGTACTCCCGTTCTGTTCTTATGTGAGTAGAAATCGTTTAATTTTAGGTGAGGATATAGTGCCCAAGAAAGAAAATACGACCAAAAGCTTTGTACTGCGGGTAGACGCTGCCACAATGGATGCCATAGAAAAGTGGGCAGCTGATGAATTCCGTAGTACCAATGGTCAATTGCAGTGGATTATCAATGAGGCCTTGCGCAAAAGCGGGAGATTGAAGAAAAGTAACCGGAAGGAAAAAGAGGGAGAAGAATCGGATGATTAATTTGGGATTTTATACAGGGAGTGGTAGCAATGTCCGGTATCAGCGGACAGGGTTCGACTATTTACTGACAGGAGTCGCTTTCCTGCCAGTCTTGGCGGGTTGGATATATATACTGTATCAGACTCGGCAGATTGGGGGCTTGTTTTTTCAGGAACACGCTATGTCGGGAATGGTAATGTTGCTTTTATTTTTGGTGTTGGGATGCAGTATGTTTGTTCCAGTCCGATACTACCATTTTGCATTTCGGATTACTGAGAAAAATATAGGTCGGCAATATGTGTTGGCTATACGGTTGTGTCAATTCTGGAATGTGGCAATCAGCTGTATGAATTTGGGGAAGTTGCTTGGGAAAAGCTGTGCGGGTGCGATTTATTTGTCAGTGTTCGGTGTGGTACTGATGGCTTGTACGTTTGTAGCTTATTTTGTATTGGCTTATAAAATGCGTTGAGGGGGAAGGAAAGTGTATATCTGAAATTCAATATATCTGTAGCGATTAGAATATGGCGTAGTTACTTCTGATTATTTTCGTACTATTGTTATGGTATTTCTTTCATTGATGCAGCATTATTAATAAAGAAGAATACCATCCGTTATAAGGGGGTAACTATATCGTATATAAACGAAATAAGACAAAGGAGGCCAAACGGGTAAAACCAATTCAGATTAGAATTACACAAGAAATACAAAATTTATTGGATTGGTTTGCTGCTCATACTATCTATATTAGTGGAAGATTATTTGTTGCCGATTGTTTCCATTGCCGGGTACAAGGGGGAACGACTATATAATCATATTCGTAGCCGTTTTGGACGTAATAACAAGAATTTGGCTAACTTAGCGCAGACTTTGGGGATTACGGACATGAAGCTGACCAGCTATGTGAGTCGTCATACAATGGCTATGACTTTACAGGACAATCAAGTACCACGTGAAGTTATCTCACAGATATTAGGTCACAGTGATTTGGCAACGACCAATACTTATTTGGATAGTTTTGCCAGTAGTGTAATAGACGAAGCGGTAAAAGTATTATAAAAGAAACTGTATGTTATCAACAGATAAAATAAAGGACTTGCTTTCGCATGGTGAGAATAAGCAAGTAGAATTTAAGAAATGCACGGATAAGGTTTCGGCTTCCGTATATGAAACGGTATGTTCTTTTCTGAATGCAGAGGGAGGATATATCTTTTTAGGGGTGGATGATGATGGTACAATATTGGGAATTAACCCTAAATGCGTAACAGATATGACCAAAAGTATTATCAATACGCTGAATAATCCTGAACAGTTTCTTCCTCCAATGCCAATCACGCCAGAGCAGACAGAGATAGACGGTAAGATTATCCTGTATCTGAATGTGCCGGAGAGTGAACAGGTACATAGATATAAGAACCGCTTTTACGACCGTTGGGGGGATGCAGATAATGATGTGTCAAAGCATACTTATCTGGTTAAGAACATGTTCATGCGAAAAGAAAAGGAATCTTCCGAGAATGAAGTATTTCCCGATGTAACATTGGCGGATATGGATGAAGAATCGTTCAAGATTATGCGCAGCCACATTTCCATTCATAACTCCAATCATCCGTGGCTGAGCATGACAAATGAAGAATTCCTGAAAAGTCTGTTTTGGGGTAAACAACGGGGAACAAACAGAGAAGGATATAAGTTGGCTGCCATTCTTTTATTTGGCAAGGAACAGACTATTCTAAATTGTTGTCCTTGGCATCGTACGGATGCCATTTACCGTAGCATATCTTACGAGCGTTTCTTGCATCCGCTTCCGACTGACCCTGATATTCGTTACAATGACCGGGATATGATATGCGTAAATTTGATTCAGTCATATATCCGTTTGCTGAATTTTGTGCAACGCAACATGCCTGATAAGTTCCGTTTGGCAGATAATGGTATAGACCGTTTGGATTTACGGGTAATGATATTCAGAGAAGTGATTTCAAATACCCTTCTGCATCGTGAATATATCAGTTCATATACCAATAAGTTTCTCATATTCCGTGACCGGGTCATAACGGAGAATTGGACGAAACCTTTCCAAACAGGGGATATAGATATAAATGACTGGCGTACCCGTACAAAGAATCCGCTAATAACAAAGGTATTCCGTGAAATGAAATGGGCTGAGGAGCTTGGATCTGGACAGAAAAATATTCGGAAATATGCTCCGTTATACTTTGAAAACTCTGAGATAGAGATTCATAGTGGAGAGGAGTTTGTCTTTTCCATTACTTATCGCGACCCTAAAGAATTTGAGTTTGCAGAAAATATACCGACCAGTCACCGACAAGTCGGCACTAAGTCGGCACTAAGTTGGCAGCAAGTCGGCACTAAGTTAGCATTAAGTCAAAAGGAGATAAAAACTATATTGGAAGCATGCTTGCTCGAAAATTCTTTAACTCAGATTATTGCTTTATTCAATTTTAGTGATAGAACAAAGTTTAAGAGGAAATATATAAACCCTCTTATTGCAGAAGGATTGTTGGCAATGACTGTTCCTGATAAGCCTAACAGCCGTTTGCAGAAATACTATACCACTGAAAAAGGAAAATCACTACTATGCCAAGACGAAAGCAATTGACATTCCATATTCAAGATTTGCGATGTGCTGGTCATATCATCGAAGAGTTATCCAAACTACCACAGTTGGCTAACTTCGACATGAATTCTATTGAACTGATCATCAAAGAAAACAGACCAGCACCCAAAATCATCAAAAAAGACATCGATATACTGATAGACCGTCTGCAGCGTGGCTTTTCAGCAAACAAACATACTGTTACGCAATTAAACAGATGCTACCTGATTACAAATGTTCATTTAGCCAAATGGATGAAGACAACCCAAGCATCCGTCAATAAATGGATAAAGGACGGTCTGATAAAGTCCAGCAAGAAATCATTCACCAATCTGGAATTCTTCGATATAGACGAGGTAATAGACCAGCTTCGCAAACAAAAACAATAAAATCACATTTTCTTTTATCACCTATATTAACTGTGCCAATTAGTGCCAATTCGAGCCATTTGTTGCCAAGCTTTGAAATTCTGTAGGGCAAATGTCTTTAAATGGCATCAAATCACTATTTAGAGAGGAAACAGACGCATCGTTTAAGGGTAAGCATTCGGTAAACCACGTTGCAAATTTTGTGAATTAGTTCCGAATCGGTGCTATTCGTAGTCGATTCGGAACTAATAGTATCTATTCGGAACAAGTTTGATTGGATTTTGCCCAATTACGTGGTAGAAGTTCTTCCATATTCTTCTCATCCCTCTCATAATATGGAATTTTGCTCAGGACATCTTCCATCCAGATTCTAGGGTCTACTTCTGCTGATTTGCAGGTGGCAATCAGTGAGTACACGATGGCAGCCCTGTATGCGGATGCGTCGTTGCCGCAGAACAGATAGTTCTTTCTTCCCAAAGCCAAAGGTCTTATGGCATTTTCTATGCGGTTGTCATCAATTTCGATTCTTCCGTCGTTTACGTATCTGGAAAGTCTTGGAAGGAGCGTGTAAGTATATTCGATGGCTTTACCCATACGGCTTTTAGGAAGTACTCTAA
>NZ_JAOQJI010000087.1:5248-5954 GCF_025567125.1 Phocaeicola fibrisolvens
TGTACAACTTGCCGATGTAGTGAATCGCCTGTGTAGCCAGGGTCCTGTTCTCTTCCAGAGCATCCACGTATTTTCTTCTGACATGTGCCCAGCAGCCGGCCAGAGTAATTCCTTTCATCTGCTCAAACTGTTCGTAAGCTGCATAGCCGTCACATTGCACAATGCCACGGCAGCATCCCAGCAGTTCACGGGCTACCATGCCCGAACGGCTCCCACGGTCATAATGGAACATGACGTCCCCCGTGATGCCGTCGCGTACGCACCACTCATACCCCTTTCTCGCTTTATGTTTCTCATTGTCCAGCACAGGAATGACACTCTCGTCCACTTGTATATACTCACTGGAGAGTATCTTCTGTTTGAGCAGGTTGTACAGAAGCCTGAGTTTCTCCACCGCCATTTCATACCATCCGCACATGGTAGATTCGCTTATGATGATTCCTGATTCGCGATACTGCTGTATCAGACGGTAGAACGGGAGATGATACATGAACTTGCCGATGATAATGTCCGTCAGGACCGAGGCGCCTGCCATACATTTGCTGACCGGGACAAGAGGAAGAGGATGAATCAGAATCTGCCTTTCCTCGGGATATTTCTCCATATCGGATTTTCTTATCACTTTGTGACGGACGGTCTTCAGGATATATACTTTTGCCGGAACACGCTCCAGGCGTGAACTCTCTTCCTTTCCGATTTCAATGAA
>NZ_JAOQJI010000088.1:0-5676 GCF_025567125.1 Phocaeicola fibrisolvens
TCCCTAAAGATACGAAAAATTAGGGAGACGGGCAAGTCCTGACTGAGCGAAGTTTGGGCTTGCCCGATTTTTTTGCAGGCACAAAAAAGGCCATCTCAAATTATATTTCAATTTGAGACAGCCTCGTTTTTTGTATCTAGGTGTTTATCCCTCTATAGGTTATAGTCGCTGAAAAATAGTAGATTTAAATGACTGTATAACTATGACGGTGAATTGTCTGTAAATTGACAAGAATGAATCATGGGTAAATTCTTTTATAATTGGGCTTGAGGCTTAATATTGATTTTGCGAAATCTAGCACACTATTCTCGCCATATTAACCATCTCTTTTTATGTGTGATTGGCGATATTTGTCTTTAAATTAAGAATGAAACGTCATGAAGCAAGAAACTGTGAACTCACGCCCTCAGAAGGGAAATCCGTTTGTGACCTTTTTATGGGTCATATTGATTGTCTTATTTTTGAATTGGTTGATTTTCCCGAACTTGACGGGACAGAAAATCAAATCCACAGATTATGGAACTTTCATAGAGAAGATGGAGGAAGGGTCGATAAAGGAGGTGATGATTAAATCCGGACAGATTTATTTTACGGTAGCCGATAAAGGAAACGTCACGACTTATCAGACTGGAGAAATAAATGACCCTCAGTTGGTAGACAGGCTACTGAAGGCAAAAAGTCCGAATGAGGATGGTAAAGTAGCTTTTACAGAGATAGTTCCTGAAGAAAATTCTCCTTTTTTGAATTTTATCTTGATGTGGGTATTGCCGGGGCTGTTGTTTTATGTAATAGGGAAGCGAGCTAGTCGAAGTATCCAGGCCCGTATGGGAACTGGAGGTAATTTTATGTCATTCGGGAATGGAGGGGCCAAGATTTATGCGGATGCAGAAATCAAGACGACATTTGCCGATGTGGCCGGACAAAACGAAGCGAAAGAAATGCTGAAAGAGATTGTGGAATTTCTACATAAACCACAGAAATATACGGATATAGGTGCTTCGTTACCTAAGGGAGCTTTGTTGGTGGGGCCTCCGGGAACGGGAAAAACGTTGATAGCACGTGCGGTAGCCGGAGAAGCAAAGGTACCTTTCTTTGCTATCTCGGGTTCCGAGTTCGTGCAAATGTTTGTGGGAATGGGAGCCGCAAAAGTACGCGACCTTTTCAGGCAGGCAAACGAGAAAGCTCCTTGTATTATTTTTATTGATGAGATAGATGCCATTGGCAAACGACGGGACAGTGGACTGGGAGGAAACGATGAACGGGAACAGACATTGAACCAGTTGCTGACGGAGATGGATGGATTTGACGGGCGGAAAGGAGTTGTGATATTGGCAGCCACGAATCGTCCGGAGGACTTGGATAAGGCCTTGCTTCGCCCAGGACGTTTTGACAGACGTATTCAAATGGAATTACCCGACCTGGAGGGACGGAAGGCGATTCTGAACGTACATCTGAAGAAGGTAAAGCATGAGACGGTAGATATAGATATCGTGGCTCGTGCTACGGCGGGTACATCGGGTGCAGAATTGGCCAATATTGTCAATGAAGCGGCATTGAGGGCGGTTCGTATGGGAAGAAGTGAAGTGACTACCGAGGATTTGGAAGAAAGTGTGGAAACCGTGATAGCGGGTGCACAGAAAAAGGGAAAGGTTGTTTCTGCGGAAGAGAAGAAAATCATAGCCTACCATGAAATAGGACACGCGTTAGTGGCTGCCATGCAGAGCCACTCGGCACCGGTACATAAGATTACGATTATTCCTCGCACTTCGGGAGCACTCGGATATACCATGCAGGTGGAGAGTGGGGAACAGGTATTGATGAACAAGGAAGAGTTGTTCAATCGGATTGCAACCCTGACAGGTGGACGGACGGCAGAGGAAGAAATTTGTCACGTTGTGACTACGGGGGCTTCAAATGATATTGAGCAGGCTACTAAACTGGCCCGTGCAATGGTCACTCGTTATGGAATGAGTGATAAATATGACATGATGGGACTGGAGACGGTGAATAATGTCTATTTGGGAGGAGATACTTCGCTCACTTGTTCTGCTGAAACGGCAGCCAGCATTGACCAGGAAGTGCTTGAAATGATTCAGAAAGCACATGAGAAATCACGTCGCCTCATTCAGGAAAATCTGGATGTGATGCATGAGGCAGCTTCTTTCTTGCTGGAAAAAGAAACCATTACCGGTGAGGAGTTCATGCATATTCTGCATCAGTCGGGTAAGCTGTAATGGCTGGTGATTCTTTTGGGGGGAGAAGCGTAATAAAGAGGTGGGAAAGAGAAAGCCTGAGAAAAAATTACGAAGGCGGAAATAATAGAAGGGATGAATGAAAAGAGGTGCGAGATAAAATCTTATTTTTGTCACCGACAAAAGAATGATGGTTGAACCTTTCAAATTCATATTATTATGATAGCACCTGTTTATGCTGCAGCAGAAAATCGCTACGAGTGTGGCATGCAATATCGGCGTGCCGGACGGAGTGGGGTGATGCTGCCCGCCATTTCACTGGGATTATGGCATAATTTCGGGGACGTGGATACACTCTCACTCAGCCGGAAAAAATTGCATTATGCCTTTGATCATGGAATTACACACTTTGACTTGGCCAATAATTACGGGCCGTCGTATGGCTCGGCCGAGGAGACTTTCGGACAGATAATAAAATCGTCATTGGCTCCTTACCGGGACGAACTGTTTATTTCTACAAAGGCGGGACACGACATGTGGCCGGGTCCGTATGGCAACTGGGGTTCCCGCAAACATTTGATGGCCAGCCTGGAACAGAGTCTGAAACGGATGAATCTGGAATACGTGGATGTGTTTTATTCGCATCGTTATGATCCGGAAACGCCGTTGGAAGAGACGCTTCAGACGTTGGTGGATATC
The DNA here is from genome assembly GCF_025567125.1 of Phocaeicola fibrisolvens. Taxonomy (NCBI): domain Bacteria; kingdom Pseudomonadati; phylum Bacteroidota; class Bacteroidia; order Bacteroidales; family Bacteroidaceae; genus Phocaeicola; species Phocaeicola fibrisolvens. The sequence goes on from NZ_JAOQJI010000088.1 coordinate 2,892, forward strand.
GTACACCAAGGGAAGGCTTTGTATGTGGGCCTGTCCAAATATCCCCTGGAAGCCTATTTGTTTGCCAGCCGTTTCTTGAAAGAACGGGATGTGCCGTGCCTGTTGTATCAGGGACGTTACAGCATGCTGGTACGTGAGCCGGAATCTCAAGGAATCTTGCAGGCGGTCAGAGAAAATGGGGCGGGGTTTGTGGCCTTTTCTCCTTTGGCGCAAGGCTTGCTGACCAATCGTTACTTGCACGGCATTCCAGAGGATTCCCGTATTGCCCGTGGAGGCTTCTTGAAAAAAGAGGCACTAACGCCGGAAGTCTTGAGAAAGATTCAGGCATTGAACGAACACGCACGCTTGCGCGGACAATCGTTGGCCGAGATGGCATTGGCTTGGCTGCTGAAAGATGCGTCGATCACTTCCGTGTTGGTGGGAGCCAGTTCGGTGGAACAATTGGGTGATAGCTTGAAGGCGCTGGACAATCTTTCGTTCGAGGAAGAAGAGCTTCAGCGTATTGAAGAGATTCTTGCGTAGGCTTTTAATCTCGTGTGTTTGAGGAAGAAAGAGAAATGTAAAAAAGTGGGCTGTCTGTTTGTTAAAACTATTTAATTATAGACGGCTCACTTTTTTGGATATGAACATTCCTTTAAATTTGCTCCTTTGAAACACACTCGTTTTTATATATGGATGAAATAATCATTATTATCGGGTTGATAGTACTGAACGGTATCTTCGCCATGTCCGAGGTGGCATTAATATCAGCCCGAAAATCCCGGTTGTCGACCGACGTAAAAAAAGGTAATAAATCTGCTCGCGTAGCATTAAAACTGGCAGGGGACCCAGATCGTTTTCTTTCTACCGTCCAAATTGGGATCACATTGATAGGTATTTTGACCGGTATTTATTCGGGAAATAAAATTGCGGTCGATTTGACCAATGTACTGGTTTCGTGGGGAGTATCTTCTACTTATGCATCCGGACTGGCACAGGGGATTATCGTTGTCATCGTTACTTATCTGACCATCATTTTTGGGGAGCTGGTGCCGAAGCGTATCGGTATGAGTATGGCCGAAAGAATGGCCAAGCTGGTGGCCCGTCCGATGAATGTGCTGGCCAAGATTGCCTTGCCGTTTGTCTGGTTGCTTTCGAAGAGTACCGAATTGATTTTCAATTTGCTGAATATTAAGGAAACCGATAATAAGGTGACGGAAGAGGAAATCAAGTCGATTATCAAGGAAGGGGCTGATGATGGAGAAGTGCAACCTGTGGAACAGGACATTGTGCAGCGTGTATTTCTGTTGGGTGATTTGAAGGTCGGTTCCATCATGACGCACAAAAGTGATATTGTTTCACTGGAAAGCAACATGACGGCTTCCGAAGTGAAGGAGGTGCTGGTGAAAGAGCTGTATGAGTTCTACCCGGTGACGGAAGATGGGGACTTGGATAAGGTGAAAGGGGTGGTGAACCTGAAAGATTTGGTTTTGCATCTCCCTGAAGAGGATTTCAATTTGTCTGCCTTGACGCATGAAGCTACGTTTTTCCATGAGAATATGAATGTATATAAGGCATTGGAACAGATGAAGGCGCAGAAAATAAGTCGCGCGCTGGTTTGCGATGAGTTTGGTGCCTGTGTGGGAATCATTACTTTGCGCGATATTCTGGAAGGACTGGTCGGTTCGATGGATGATGCCGGAGAAGAGCCGGATATCATCAAGCGGATTAACAAGGAAGGATGGCTGGTCGACGGACAGTGCCCGTTGTATGATTTCTTGTGTTATTTTAACCGACAGGATTTGTTAGAGGACGTGGATTACCATACAGTAGGAGGGTTGATTCTGCAATATTTACAGCATATCCCTCAAAGCGGTGAAACTTTGGAATGGAATAATTTTGTTTTCGAGGTCGTAGATATGGATGGAGCTCGAATCGATAAAGTATTGGTGACGATTCCGTCTTCAGAAGAAGAGGGTGAATGTGAGTTTTGATTTTGCATATAATTCGTGACTGAAAGGCTTTCCGGGCTTAGGCTTTGGAAAGCCTTTTTTGTTAATGGGATTGAATATAACGGGATTCTTGGTTAATATGTGTTGTAAAACATGATTTTTCAGCTGTTTCTTTTGCGGTTTCAACCGGAATGTTTACTTTTGCACTGTGTTTTTCATAGTATTAGATTTAAGGTTAACAAAGGTTGGAGTTCAGCGGAACTCCTTTTTTTATGTCCTTACGTGAGGTCTTCTGTTTTCAATCCGCTTTTATCTTCCTGGTTTTCTGTAAGTTTCCCCTCAGACTGTTTACCTTGTTTTTCCGTATGCGGCTTTTCTGTTCTTTTCCTGTAAACGGTCCGTTTGTTTTTTCCTGTGTTTCGTATTCTGAAAATGTCGGCAGGATAACCTCTCTTTTCCTTTATGTTTTCTATGTTTCCGGTGTGTAAACCGTAGGTTTTCCTGCCTGGAACCGTAGGTTTCCACCGGGTAGAACGTACGTTTTCCGGCAAGGAAACATAAAAAATGCGGGCCGTCCTGTGTAAAAATGTCCCTGCGATGCGGGATTTCCGTGACGTCATTTGCCCTGCTGCATGGAAAAATCCCGGTTCTGTTTGTGGACATGTAGCTCCGTTTCCAGTTTTTCCGGAATTTTTTTCGGATTTTTTGCCTTTCGGGGGAGGAATTTTGGCCGGGATTTCCCAGCTGGGTGAAAAAAATGGTCGCCGGGTTCATTTTTTTCGTCTTCCGGCTGGCGCAGAACTGGCCGTTTTCGGGAAATTCTTGTCCTCCGGTTGGCAAAAAACGGCGATTCC